>NZ_RRYE01000535.1 GCF_004010105.1 Microbacterium sp. CPCC 204701 | reverse complement strand
GCGGGCCGCATCGCGACGGATGCCGACACCTCCGGCTTCGCCGCCGCGGCCTCCCTCACCGGGCTCGCGGGGTCGAGCGAGGCCGCGATGGCCGATCCCGCGCGGTGGCTCACCGAGGCCGCAGCAGCGCTGGCCCGGAGCTTCGCCGGCCGCTGAACGCGCGACCGGAGTGGCGCCTCCCCGGCTGAGGAAACAACAGTCGGTCGGTTGACACGCCGGGGCCGGCATCCGTCACCGGCGTGTCGTCGTGACGGGCTGGTGTTTTCGCAGATGAAGGCGGACAGCCCCGGCTCAGGGCACCTGCAGCTCTCCGTTGCGGCGGTGCGGCAGCGTCTCGAGCGACGCGTCGCGCAGCACGGCGGGCAGGAGCGCCTCGGGGGCGTCCTGGAACACGATCGGACGCAGGAAACGGCGGATCGCCGTCGCCCCGACCGAGGTGTGCAGGGAGGTGGTCGCGGGCCACGGCCCGCCGTGCTGCTGCGACCACGTCACCGCGACACCGGTCGGCCACCCGGCGAAGAGCACGCGGCCGGCCTTGCGCTCGAGCACTGCGAGCACCGCGGCGACGTCGTCACCGGGCTCGGAGTGCAGCGTGCCGGTGAGCGAGCCCGGCACCGCGCGGAGCGCCGTCAGCAGCTCGGCGTCGGACGAGTAGCGCACGAGGAGCGTGACCGGTCCGAAGCACTCCTCGAGGAGCGTCTCGGGGCGCGCGGCGACGGCCGCGGCATCCGTCGCCAGCACCACCGGCTGCGCGGCGCCCGACTCCGCCGGAAGGCCCTGTGCCACGACCGACACCGACGGGTCTGCTTCGAGGTGCTCGATGCCCGCCGGGAACGCCGACGCGATGCGGTCGGTGAGCAGCAGCCCGCCCGCGGCGCCGGTCGCGAACCCGGCGACGAGGTCTTCGAAGCCGGCGCCCTCGGGCACGAAGACCACACCGGGCTTCGTGCAGAACTGGCCGACCCCCAGCGTGAACGAGCCGACGAGTCCCTGCGCGAGCGACTCGCCGCGCGCGGCGACGGCCGCAGGTGTGATCACGACGGGGTTGATCGAGCCGAGCTCGCCGTAGAACGGGATGGGGTCGGGACGGCCCGACGCGAGGTCGAACAGGGCGCGGCCGCCGCCGAGCGAGCCGGTGAACCCGGCGGCCTGGATGACCGGATGCTGCACCAGGGCGTTGCCCGCCTCTCGCCCGTCGACGAGTGCGAGGGACCCCTCCGGGGCGCCCGCGGCGGTGAGGGCGGCGCTCACGATCGCGGCGGTGCGCTCCGACAGGCGCGGATGCCCCGAGTGCGCCTTGACGATCACCGGATTGCCCGCGGCGAGGGCCGACGCGGTGTCGCCGCCCGCGACCGAGAACGCGAACGGGAAGTTCGAGGCCGAGAACACCGCGACGGGTCCGACGCCGACGAGCATGCGCCGCAGCTCGGGACGCGGGGGCACGGCCGACGGGTCGGCGTCGTCGACGGTGAGCTCGAGGTACGAGCCCTCCTCGACGACCGAGGCGAAGAGCCGCAGCTGTCCGGTGGTGCGTCCGACCTCGCCGCGCAGGCGCGTCTCGCCGAGGCGCGTCTCCTCGTCGG
>NZ_RRYE01000534.1 GCF_004010105.1 Microbacterium sp. CPCC 204701 | reverse complement strand
GGCGTCGCCGCGGCGGCCTCGCTCGGCCTCGCGCCGCCGCTGCGGCACATCGCCGCGACGCACGCCGCGATCGACCTGCCCGAGTCGCGGCTCGGCTGCGTGCGCATCGGGATCGGCATCTACGGTCTCTCGCCGTTCGACGACCGGTCGTCGGCCGACCTCGGTCTGCGCCCAGCGATGACGCTGCGGGGCGCGGTCGCTGCGGTGCGGCGAGTGCCGGCGGGCAAGGGCGTGTCGTACGGGTACGACTACCGCACCGACCGCGACACGACTCTGGCGCTCGTGCCTCTGGGGTATGCCGACGGCGTGCCGCGGCTGGCCTCCGGCGCAGGCCCCGTCACGATCGGCAGCCGACGGCACCGCGTGGCCGGACGCATCGCGATGGACCAGCTCGTCGTCGACGTCGGCGACGCGCCCGTGGCGGTCGGCGACGAGGTCGTGCTGTTCGGCGACCCCACGCTCGGCGTGCCCTCGGCGACGGAATGGGCGGATGCCGCCGGCACGATCAACTACGAGATCGTCACGCGCATCGGGCCCCGTGTCCCGCGCAGGCAGGTGTCGCGATGAGCGGCCTCGACTCGCTCATCGGGCAGCACGAGATCGTCTCGCCCGGCGATATGGAAGACCTGGGGCGGACGATCGGCGGGTTGCTCCGGCCCGGCGACCTCGTGGTGCTCACGGGTCCGCTCGGCGCGGGCAAGACGACCCTCACGCGCGGCGTCGGCGAGGGTCTCGGCGTACGCGGGCCCATCCAGAGCCCGACGTTCGTGCTGGCCCGCACGCACCCCTCGCTCGTGGGCGGAGTGCCGCTCGTGCACGTCGACGCCTACCGCCTGGGCTCGCCGGCCGAGCTCGACGACCTCGACATCGACTTCGAGGGCTCGGCCGTGATCGTCGAGTGGGGCAGGGGCATGGTCGACGGCATCCGCGACAGGTGGTGGGAGCTCGAGATCGAGCGGGAGTGGCACGGGCGGGGGCAGGACGACGCCTGCTACGGCGTCGCGCACGAGGCCGAGCTCGACGCCGAGGCGCCACGACTCGTGACGATCTCGCGGCGCCCCTAGCCGGGCATCCGTCGCGCGGGGAAGAGGCAGGTCCGGCCGCGGTTACGCTGGAAGGCGTGATCCTCGGCATCGACACGTCGCTCGGCTCCGCAGTGGCGGTGGTCGAGCCGGACGGCGTCGTCCGCTCGCAGGTCGAGAGCCCCGACCCCCGCGGTCACGCCGAGGTCGTCGGCACGCTCATCGAGCGGGCGCTGGCCGAGGCATCCGTCATCCCCGCCGACATCACTCACGTCGCTGCCGGCATGGGACCCGGACCCTTCACCGGACTGCGCGTGGGAATCGCCGCCGCTCGAGCGTTCGCGCTCGGACGCGGGGTGCCGGTCGTTCCCGTCGTGAGCCACGACGCGGTCGCCCTCGAGCTGCTGATCCACGACGCGCTCACCGGCGGCTACGAGGACGCCGACGACGAGATGTTCGCGGTCGTCACCGACGCGCGCCGCCGCGAGTTCGCGTACACGCTGTACCGCGGGCTCGACGACGACGGGCTGCCGATCCGCGTCGCCGAGCCGGCGCTCGCGCCTCG
>NZ_RRYE01000533.1 GCF_004010105.1 Microbacterium sp. CPCC 204701 | reverse complement strand
GGGCCGGGTCTGACCCGCGACGCCTCGGCCGCGCGGGCGGCGCCGGGCCGCGGCATCCGTCGCCCGACGAAACCTGCCGGCACGAGCCGGCACCCGGACCGGGCACAATGGAACGCGACGCCGCTCGGCGACCCCGACCCCCGGAGTGACATGACCTGGCTCGTGACCGGAGGCGCCGGCTACATCGGCGCCCACATCGTCCGCGCTCTCGCCGACGCGGGACTCGCGCCCATCGTGCTCGACGACCTCTCGAGCGGGCATGCCTCGTTCGTGCCGGAGGGCGTGCGGTTCGTGCAGGGCTCGATCCTCGACCGCGACCTCGTCGAGCGCACGCTGCGCGAGCACGACGTCGAGGGCGTCATCCACGTCGCCGGCTACAAGTACGCCGGAGTCTCGGTGCGCCGCCCCCTCCACACGTACGCGCAGAACGTCGAGGGCACGCGCGTACTGCTGGAGGCGATGGCCGCCGCCGATGTCGCGAACATCGTGTTCTCGTCGTCGGCCGCGGTGTACGGCACCCCCGACGTGCCGCTCGTCACCGAGGACCTGCCCAAGCGACCGGCGTCGCCGTACGGCGAGTCGAAGCTCATCGGCGAGTGGCTGCTGCGCGACCAGGCGGTCGCGACCGCCGACTCGGCGCATCCGCTGCGGCACACGTCGCTGCGCTACTTCAACGTCGTCGGCTCGGGCGACCCGAGCGTCTACGACACGAGCCCGCACAACCTCTTTCCGCTCGTCTTCGAGGCGCTCCTCGAAGGACGCACGCCGCGCATCAACGGCGACGACTACGACACTCCCGACGGCACCAATGTCCGCGACTACGTGCACGTCTCCGACATCGCCGCCGCACACGCCGTGGCGGCGAGACGGCTCGCCGCGGGCGAGCCGGTCGAGCCCGCGTACAACCTCGGCTCGCAGAACGGGCTGAGCGTGCGCGAGATCATGGACGCGATGGCCCGCGTCACCGGCATCGACTTCACGCCCGAGATCGGACCCCGCCGCCCCGGCGACCCCGACCGCATCGTCGCGACCGGCGAGCTCGCCGCCCGCGACCTCGGCTGGGCCAACCGCTACAGCGTCGACGAGATGGTCCGCTCGGGCTGGGAGGCCCGCCGGGCCGCCGGCGCCTGACGGGTCGGCGGGACGCCTCCCGATGGCCGGGGTTCGACCGCCGGCATCGGCTTTCGGACCCGGAGATCGGACGACGCGACGCTTTCCGGATCAGCACGCCCGGATCATCCGCAAGCCGGGGGATTCTCCGAGTTCCGGAGCGACGTCAGCGGGCGGCAGCGGTGCTCGCGCGCACCACGAGCCGCGTCGGCACGGTTTCGAAGGTCGCGTCGGCGCCGGCCTCGATGCCGTCGATGAGCACGGCGACGGCACGGGTTCCGAGGGTGTCGAAGTCCTGGTGGACGGTGGTGAGGGGCGGACGGTAGTCGGCGGCATCCGCCACGTCGTCGAAGCCGACCACGCTCACGTCGCGCGGCACGTCGCGGCCTGCCTCGGCGAGCGCGCGCAGCCCTCCGAGGGCCATCTGGTCGTTCGCGACGAACAGCGCCGTCACCTCGTCGGTGCGGAGGGCGGATGCCGCG
>NZ_RRYE01000532.1 GCF_004010105.1 Microbacterium sp. CPCC 204701 | reverse complement strand
CGGCCGATCGGGCGGCCGCGCTCGGCCTCGCGCGCGGGGCCGAGGTGAGCCTGCGGATCGCGCCGGACGACGTGCGGTTCGCGTGAACGTGCCGCACTAGACTCGGCCGATGCCACGCATCCGCCCGTTCCGTGCCGGCGACGAGCCGGCGCTCGCCGACATCTGCCTGAAGACGGCGGATGCCGGAGCCGACGCCACCGGAGTCCTCCAGGACGACGACCTGTGGGCCGAGATCTTCGTGCTGCCCTACGTGGCGCGGCATCCGGAGTTCGCGTTCGTGGTCGAGGCCGACGACGGGCGCGTCGCGGGCTACATCGTGTGCGCCCCCGACACGGTCGCGTTCGAGGACTGGTTCTCGACGCAGTGGTGGCCGCGACACACCAGGCGGTGGCCCGAGCCCGCACCGGCGACCGAGGACGGATCACGGCAGGACGGAATCCTCCGCTACGCGTACGGACGCCGCGGCGGCGCCACCCAGCCGTTCGGCGACGCGTACCCCGCGCACCTCCACATCGACCTCCTGCCCGAAGCGCAGGGGCAGGGACTCGGGCGTCGGCTCATCGAGACGCTCGAGCAGGCGCTCCGCGATGCCGGCGTGCGCGGCGTGCACCTGGTGGCGACGGCCGAGAACGCCGGCGCGATCGCCTTCTACCCGCGCGTGGGCTTCGCGCCGCTTCCCTCGCCGCAGGGAACGCAGGCGTTCGGCAAGCGCCTCTGAGGTCTTCGGCCGTCAGGCGGTGCGCTCCGCGGCTGGGGCCGAGAGGTCGCGCACACGACGCCGCTCGTGGAGCGTGTACGGCGTGTGGCCGCCGATCACCCGCTGATCGACCATCACGGCGCCGTCCTCGCGCCAGCCGTGGCGCTCGTAGAACGCCGCGGCGCGGTCGTTGCCCTCGAGCACCCACAGGTGGGCGTGCCGGAAGCCCGACGCCCGCATCCGCTCTTCGACGGCTGTCATGAGCGCATGACCGACGCCCCGCGACCACTCCGACGAGACCGCGTACAGCGCGTACAGCTGACCGTCGCGCGGCAGGTCGCGATCGATCGACGGCCCGAACGCGGCCCAGCCGACGGCGGTGCCGTCGCGCTCAGCGAGCAGCTCGCGGCTGCGCGGATCGGCATGCCGGGCATCCCACCCTTCGGCCCGCCGACGGGTCTCGGTGGCGGCATCGAGCTGATCGAGCACCTCGTCGGCGATCAGCCCGGCGTAGGCGGCACGCCACGTCTCGATGCGGATGCGGGTGATGGCCGCGGCATCCTTCCTCGTCGCCTGCCGGATCGTGAGCACCACGATCCCGACGTTAGCGGCCCAGGAGCCTCGTCACGAGGAGTCGCCCGCTCCCGCACCCACGATGCGGCCGTCTCGGATCCTCACCGTGCGGTCGACGAGCCCGTCGGGCACGGCGACATGCGAGATCAGCACGACCGCCTGATCGTCGCGCACCGCGCCCAGCAGATCGACGAGAAGACGGTCGGATGCCGCGGGGTCGACACCCGCCGTCGGCTCGTCGAGGACGAGCACGGGGAAGCCGCGCAGCAGCGCCCGCGCGAGGGCGATGCGCTGCGCCTGGCCGCCCGAGACCAGGGCGCCCCG
>NZ_RRYE01000531.1 GCF_004010105.1 Microbacterium sp. CPCC 204701 | reverse complement strand
CGACCCCGTCGCCGACCGCCGCGCCCGTGCCGCCGAGCGCCGAGCCCGATCCGACCGTTCCACCCGCGGAGGTGTCGGTGCCGACCCTGCATGGGTCGCTCGCCGACGCCGAGGCCGCACTGCGCGCCGCAGGCCTTGCGCTCGGCACCGTCACGAGGGTCGAGTCGGCCGAGGCCGCCGACCGGGTGCTCTCGCAGCAGCCCGCGGAAGGAGTGCTCCCGCCAGGCGGCGCAGTGAACGTGACGGTGGCCTCGGGCACCAATGTCCTGCCCCAGGCGTCGGGACTCACACTCGGCGCGGCATCAGCGCTGCTCTCGTCGGCGGGTTTCGACGTCGTAGGCGACCGTCCGGATGCCGCCGCTTCGACGCTGGTGGTACGCAGTGAACCGGGCGCCGGGGCTGTGCTGCGGCTGGGGGTGCGCGTTACGCTGATCCTGTCCGGGGCGACTCCGACGCCGACCGGAACGGCGACACCGCCGGCGAGTGGGGGAGACGGGTCGTGAGCGGCAACCGCGCAGGCTCCGCCCGTGTGCTCACGAGGGCCGCCGTCGCCCTGGGGATCGCCCTGGTCGTGGTCGCGGCGGTGTGGCTGACCAACCTCAGTCGAGTCTCGACGGCGCAGCGTTCCGAGCCGGTCGAGGCGCCGACCACGGCCGTCGAGGTGTCGGGCGACGTCGGCCCCGAGACGGGTGGCGGCACCACCGGAACGGCGCCGGCGCCCGCTTCCGCACGCGTGCGGGTGGACGAGGCCTGGAGCACGCGGATCGCGGGGGCCACCGGCATCCCGAAGCGTGCTGTCGATGCCTATGCCGCCGCCGAGCTCGTCATCGACGCGGAGCAGCCGGGATGCGGCGTCGGCTGGAACACCCTCGCAGGCATCGGCGCGATCGAGACGGATCACGGTCGTCATGGCGGCGCGGTGCTCGGCGACGACGGGTTCCCGATGCCGGCCATCCGTGGGCCGCAGCTGGACGGCAACGGCAACGCGGCGATCGCCGACACCGACGGCGGCGCGTGGGACGGCGACACCGTGTGGGATCGCGCCGTCGGCCCCATGCAGTTCATCCCCGACACATGGTCGCGCTGGGGCACCGACGCGAACGGCGACGGTGCGAGCGACCCGAATCAGATCGACGACGCCGCGCTGGCTGCGGCGCGGTACCTGTGCCACTCGGGCGAGATGTCGAGCGTCGACGGCTGGCGAGCCGCCATCTTCAGCTACAACCACCTCGACACGTACGTCGACGACGTGGCCGCCGTGGCGAACTCGTACGCGCTGGCCGCCGGATGAGCGCGCCGTCGCCTGTCGACCCGTTCCGAGCCGTGCATCGCGAGAACCGGCGGCGTGCGGCCACCCGAGGTCTCGTGCTGGGCATCGCGGCATCGGCGATCGCTGCGGCGGGGTGGATCCTGCCGGCCGCGGTCTCCGCCGCGCCGCAATCGACGATGACCGCACAGCCCACGGTGGCGTCCTCGGCCGCCGAGGTGATCTTCGCGCCGGCACCGGACGGTGCCCCGACGGCGCCGGATGCTGCGTCCCCGCCGGTCTCGGATGTGCTGGCCGCACCGCCCGAAGCGGCCCCGCCGCCTCCGACCG
>NZ_RRYE01000530.1 GCF_004010105.1 Microbacterium sp. CPCC 204701 | reverse complement strand
CCGCTGCCGCTCGCCGCCGCCCACGCCCGCGCTCGCCGCGGCGCCGACCTCGACGCCTTCGTCGGCTCGGCCCGAGCCCTGCGTGAGCCGACGCTCGGCGTGACGCCCGTGCTCGCCCTCGTCGTCGGGGTGTCGGTCGCGATGTCGTCGGGGGTGCTGCTGTCGACGCTGCAGTCCGGGGTCGCCGAGGCCTCGCGCGCACAGGTGGGCGCCGATCTGCGCGTGCAGGGCGCACTGTTCACGCGCGAGCAGCTCGAGCGCGTGCAGCAGATCGACGGCGTGGAGCCGGCGACGGGCATCTCGGGCGCCGAGCCGGCGACGCTCGACATCGGCGGCGTTCGCGAGGGCACCTCGGTCTTCGTCGTCGACGCGGCCGACCTGCGCGCCGTCCAAGGGGAGGGGCCCGGGATGCTGCCGCCCGGCGTCTCGCTCGAGCCGGTGATCGACGGGCCGATGCCGCTCGTCGCATCCGGCGACGCCGCCGACCTCATCGGCGATACCGACGAGCTCAGCCTCGACGGCGTCGACGCCGAGATGGTGGGCGTGACCCGCGGTCCCGTTCCGATCGGCGGCCGCGAGAACTGGGTGGCGATCGACTCGTCCTACGCCGAGGCGGTCCTCGGACGCGACCAGAGCGACCGCACGATCCTCGTGCGCCTCGACGGCGATGCGTCGACGGATGCCGTGGAGCAGGGCCTCCGCGACGTGCTCGGTCCGACCGTGCGCATCGACGGCGCGGCTCAGGTGGCCGACGACATCGAGTCCGGACCCGCCGTACAGGGCGTCCGCTGGGCGCTGCTGCTCGCCACGGGCGTGGCAGCGCTGCTGAGCGCCTTGGCGATCGTCATGACGCTGACGCTCGCTGCCGGCCCCCGTGCCCGCGTGCTCGCCCTGCTGCGCACCCTCGGTGCGCCTCGCCGCTCGTCATCGTCGCTCGCGCTGTGGGAGATCGGGCCGCCGGCTGCTGCCGCCGTCATCGCCGGCACCGTGTTCGGCGCGCTGGTGCCGCTCGTGGTCATGGCCGCGGTCGATCTCCGCCCCTTCACGGGGTCGTCGGTGGCGCCCGCCTACGTGGTCGACCCGGCGATCCTGCTGCTCACCCTCGGCGGCTTCGTCGTCCTCGCGCTCGTTCTCACCGCGATCGCACTCCTCCTGTCGCGCCGCGTGCGTGCGGCAGGAGCGCTGCGCACGGTGGAGGAAGGATAGGACCCATGACAGTACTGGCGGGACGGGATGCCGACATCCTGTGCACCGATCTGGTGCGCATCTTCAAAGTGCCGGCGGCGAACGGCGCGGGCGTCGAGGTGCAGGCACTGCAGGGCCTCAATCTGCGCATCGACCCGGGCGAGCTGGTCGCCGTCGTCGGCGCTTCGGGCTCGGGCAAGTCGACGCTGCTGTCGATTCTGTCGAGCCTCGACCAGCCCACCGCGGGTGTCGCGTGGGTCGCCGGGCACGACCTGCTGACGATGAAGGAGAAGGAGCGCGTCCAGTTCCGCCGTCGCAGCGTCGGGTTCGTGTGGCAGCAGACCTCGCGCAACCTCCTGCCCTACCTGTCGGCGGGCGAGAACGTCGCCGCCGCGCTCGCGATCGCGGGCGC
>NZ_RRYE01000053.1 GCF_004010105.1 Microbacterium sp. CPCC 204701 | reverse complement strand
CGGTCGGGCATGGGACGGGGTGCCCCGCATCGCGAGGCACCCCGTCGGACGGCATCAGCCGTTGAGGATCGACTCGATCTGCTCGTCGGCAGCGGCCGCGAGCTCGGCGATGTTGCCGCCGTTCGCGATGTTGACGAACAGGTCCTGCATGATGCCCTGCGCCTCGACGTCGGCCCAGTTCGGCGACGCGGGGGTCAGCTTCGCGTTGGCTGCGGCCTCGGCGATGACGGTGGCGAGCTCGGGCGTGGCCGCCGCGACCTCTCCGCCGAGCGACACGAGAGCCGGCACGAGGCCGTTCTCGGCGAGGATCGTCTGGTACTCGTCGCTCAGCATGATCTCGAGGGCGCTCTTGGCGAGGTCGGGGTTCGCCGACTTCGCCGCGATGCCGACGTTCGAGCCGCCGGCGAACACCTGGGCGGCGCCCCCGTCCATGCCCGGGAGGGCGAAGTAGCCGGTGGTCTCGGCGACCGCCGTGGGCTGCTGGTCCTCATCGGCCACGATCGACCAGTACGCCCAGCTCGGTGCCGAGTACGTCGCGGACTGCTCGGTGCGGAACGGCACCCAGCCGTCGGCCTCGTCGCCGTCCTTCGCGGCGAGCGACGCCTCGGTCATGAGCTCCTGCACCTGCGCAAGACCGGCGAGGGACTCGTCGCTCGAGAGCTGCGCGTCCCACTCGTCGCCGTCCTGGACGGCGATCTCGCCGCCGTTCTCCCAGATGAAGGGCAGCGCGTTGTACCAGTCCTTGCCCGGGAAGTACACGCCCGAGACCCCCGGCAGCGCGCCCGCGAGCGCGACGCCGTTCGAGACGTACTCGTCGAGCGTGGTCGGCACCGCGACGCCGGCCTGCTCGTACATCGCGGTGTTGTAGAACACCACGCGCGCGCCCGAGTAGTACGGAGCGGCGTAGAGGGTGTCATCCCACGTGCCGGCCTGCACGAAGCCGGGGAGCAGGTCGTCGCCGCCGAGATCCTCGGAGATGTCGGCGAGGCTCAGCAACGCCCCGCTCGACGTGAAGGCCGGGGCCTGCGTGTTGCCCATCTCCACGATGTCGGGGCTGTCGTTGGACGACAGGCTCGTGGTGAGCTTGTCGACGAGGCCGGTCCACTGCTGCTCCTCGATGACGAGCGTCGAGCCGGGGTTCTCCTCCTCGAACGTCTCCTTGAGGTAGTCGCGGGCATCCTGCGGCGTGTCGGTGCCGACCAGCCAGACGCGGATCTCCGCGCCCTCGGCGTCGTTCGAGCCCGCGCCGTCGCCGCTGCCGCCGCAGCCGGCGAGGAGAAGCGCCGATGCGCCCAGGAGCGCCACAGCTCCAAGCGTCTTCTTCATTTGTCTTCCTCTGTGTTCTCTCGGTGTCGGGTGAGCCGGGTGGCCCATCCGGGGGGGTGGTGGTTGAGGTGCGGCGCGTGCGCGCTACGACACCCCGAGTTGTCCCGACAGGACCATGACGGCTGCGCCGCGCAGGACGATGTCTTGGCCTTGCGCCGTCATCCGCACGCGCACACCGTCGTCGTGAGACGGGGCGAGGGTACGTGCGCGGAGCGTCTCGACGGCCTGATCCGCGAGGGAGCCGCCGAGAAGTTCAGTGGGGCCGGAGAGCACGATCTCCGACACGTCGAGGGTGCCCACGACCGGGGCGAGGGCGATGCCCAGGCGCTCCCCCGCGTCCCGCAGCACGCCCTCTCGGGCGGCGGGATCGGATGCCTCGGCGAGGCGCGACGTCAGCGAGGGCACCGACAACCACGCCTCGAGGCATCCCACCTTGCCGCACGCGCAGCGTGGGCCACCGTCGGTGCCGACGGTGACGTGGCCGATCTCGCCGGCAGCGAATCGGCTTCCGCGCATCGGCTGCCCGGCCAGGAGCAGGCCCGAGCCGACGCCCCGCCCCACCTTGACGAGCAGGACGTCGTCGGGGGCGCCGCCGAACGTGTATTCGGCGAGCACCGCCGCGTTGGCGTCGTTGGCGACGAGGACCGGCAGGTCGAGGGCGCGGCGGAGCGCCGTCTCGAGGTCGAAGCCGGCCCAGCCGAAGTTCGGCGCGGTGACGATGACTCCGTGGTCGTCGACGACGCCGGGGGTCCCCACTCCGATGCCGAGCACGGGTGCATGCGAGTCGGCGACGAGGGCGCGCGCCAGCTCGACCACCGTCGCGACGAGGTCGTCGGCGCCGGGCAGCGCGACCTCGCGCCGAGCGACGATGTTGCCGTCGAGGGTCAGCACGGCGCCGATGAAGGTGTCGCTGCCCGACAGGTCGAGACCCACGATGCGGTGGCCGCTCCGATCGAGGTCGACCAGGATCGCGGGCTTGCCGGGTCCGGATGACTCGCGGACTCCGATCTCGGCGACGAATCCATCGGCGATCAGCTCGGCGACGAGGTCCGAGATCGTGACACGGGTCAGCCCGGTCTCACGCGAGAGATCTGCGCGGCTCATCGCGCCCTGATGGAACAGGGTCTGCAGCACCAGCGCGCGGTTGTGCCCGCGAGCGTGCTCGGGCAAGACCTTGGCGCCCTGACGGAGCGTGCGGCCGGGGGCGAACGCACGGGCGTTCGCCGTGGAGGTCTGCGGCGCATCGATGGGCATGTTTGTTAGTAGACCTTACGAACAAACAATCCGCAAGTCGTTTCCTGCACATCGCGTGGGAACTTTACGAACCTGTGACAATCGCGGGCCTACAGTGAGGGCATGCGAACGACTCTCCTGAACCGCGGGCTCGCTGCTGTCGCGATCACCGCCATCGCCCTCCTCGGCATGACGGCCTGCACGGGCACTCCGATCTCGTCCTCGAACGGCTCTACGTCGTCGAGCGAGAGCGCGCCGCCCGCCGAGGAGTCAGGCAGCGGCCAGACGGTTGCTGAGGCGTGCGCCCTCATCGAAGACACGATGAACCAGGCCATGCAGGAATACGAGAACATGTCCGTCGAGGATCCCGCCGCCCTGATCGCGGCCATGGACGCCGCGGTGCAGAGCCTCTCCGACGCATCCGCCCAGGTGACGAACGAAGAGGTCGGCGCTCTGATGCCCTCGCTGCAGGAGATGTTCCAGACCCTCGCGGACGCCTTCACCGCACTCGCGGACGGCGACATGTCGAAGCTCACCGAGCTGGAGGGCGTCACAGCCGAGTTCCAGCAGACGGCGACGCGGTTCCAAGAGCTCTGCGCACCGTAACCGCGACCTCGACCCGATTCCTGCCATGACCGGCGTTTGATCGCGTGACCAGGCTGTGACCCATCGCGCAGCGCGTGTCCCTTACCATTGTCAAAGCGTTGCTCACTGTCGGGGGGTGAAGCGTGACGAATCTGGCGACCGAGCCACATGCCGATGAGGCTTCCGAAGGCAAGCCTGTCGAGCCCATCGGAGAATCCGTCGACCCTGCCGAAGGCGGCGACGAGATGCCCCTCGAAGACGAGGCGGACGCCGATGTCGCCGACGCTGAGAGCGGCGAGGTCGTCGACGCCGACGCCGAGGAGGCCGCAGTCGCTGAGGCCGGGGCCGAGGAGATCGCCGACACCGAAGACGCCGAGGTCGCCGAGACCGGGGCCGACGCCGAGGAGATCGCCGACACCGAAGAAGCCGACACCGAAGACGCCGAGGCCGGCGACGCCGAGGCCGACGACGTGGATGACCTCGAGGTCGAACGGAACGGCGACACCTCAGACGCAGACGTAGACGACCTCGACGCGCCCGACGACGCAGAGCACGACACGACCGACGCCGACACCATCGCCGTCCGCGCGGTCGGCGGCGCGCCCACCGCGGTCATCGCTCCCGGCGATGAGGCGGCCGCTGCGGCGGCATTCACCGCGACGGCGACCGCGACTCTCTCCCCCGCCATCGAGGACGCGCCGACGGATGCCGGTGCGCCGGTCTACGCGTGGGCCGACCCCGAGCAGAAGCCCAAGAAGAAGCGCACCGCGCTGTGGATCAGCGCCGCAGCCGCTGTCGCGGTCGTCGGGCTCGTGGCCGCGTCGCTCGTCCTGATCGCCCCGGGGACGTCGGTCGCCGGCGTGCCGGTCGGATGGCTCACACCTGGCGCCGCCGCCGATGCGATCGACCAGCGCCTCGCCGAGACGACCGTCGTCATCGTCGGCGAGGACGGCGGGATCGAGGTCACCGGCGCCGAGCTCGGTGCGACGATCGATGCCGAGGCCCTCGCCGCCGCGGCGTTCGCCGAGCACCCGATGTGGAACCCCACCGCCTGGTTCGCCCCTCCCGTCGATGCCGCCGTCGAACTCGACCCGGTCGCCGCAACCGAGGCGCTGCGCACCGCGATGCCCGAGGTGTACACCGACCCCATCGACGCCGCGGTCACGTTCGACGCCGCGTCGGCCTCGTACGTCACGACGCCGGCGACCCTCGGCACCGGCATCGACGTGGCGACCGTCCAGTCCGCCCTGCAGGAGGCGTTCGAGGCCGGGCAGACCAGCATCGAGATCGAGCCCGTGACCGCCGACGTGCCCGCGGGCATCTCCACCGAAGCGGCCGACGCGACTGTCGCGCAGCTGAACGGCATGCTCGACACCGTCGGCTTCTACGTCGGCGAGGAGCGCACTGTTCCCGTCGACCGCACCGCCGCGGCATCCTGGCTCACCGTCACCCCCGGCGACGGCGAGTTCGAGATCACCGCCGACCCGGCTGCCATCCAGCCGGTCGTCGAGACGCTCGCTCCCGCCGTCAACCGCGCGCCTGAGAACGCGCGCGTCATCACCGACAGCGCGGGCAAGGTCCTGCGCGAGGAATCCGCCGGCCAGAGCGGGCGCGAACTGGGCGACACGTCGGACGTCGCCTCCGACTTCGCCGCACAGCTCGCGAACGGCAACGCGATCTACGGACTCCCGGTCACCGAGGTGCCCGTCACGACCGTCTCGATCGCCCGTCGCATCGAGGTCGACCTCGGCGCCCAGCGCACGTATCTGTTCGAGAACGGCAACGTCGTGCAGTCGTACGCGATCTCGTCAGGGCTTCCGGGCACGCCGACTCCCACGGGGAGCTTTCGCGTGTTCGCACACACTGCCGAGCAGGACCTGGGTGCCCTCTGCTACGACCCCACTCGCACTGACAGCTACTGCACCAAGGACGTGAAGTGGCTCACGTGGTTCGCCCCCGACATCGCTTTCCACGGCACGTACTGGCACAACAATTTCGGCAACCGCATGAGCCACGGCTGCGTCAACATGCCCAACAACGTCGCCGAGTTCGTCTACCGCTGGGCCCCCGTTGGAACCGAGGTCTGGGTCCACGGCTGACACGTGTCGCACAGAAGAAGAGCGGATGCCCCGGCCCGGGGCATCCGCTCTTCGTCTTCGTGCGGTGATCATCCGACCGAGTCGATGATCCCGTTGAAGGTCGCGGACGGGCGCATGACATTCGTCACGAGTTCGGTGTCGGGGCGGTAGTAGCCGCCGATGTCGACGGGCGAGCCCTGCACCGCGATGAGCTCGTCGACGATCCGCTGCTCGTTCGCCGCCAGCGCCCCGGCCACGGGCGCGAACGCCGCCGCGAGCTCGGGGTCGGCCTGCTGCTGCGCGAGCTCCTGCGTCCAGTACAGAGCCAGGTAGAAGTGGCTGCCGCGGTTGTCGATGGTGCCGAGCGCGCGGCCCGGGGACTTGTCGTTCTCGAGGAAGGTGCCGGTCGCGGCATCCAGCGTGTCGGCCAGCACCTGCGCCTTGACGTTGCCGGTGAAGTCGGCCAGGTGCTCGAGCGACGCAGCGAGCGCGAAGAACTCGCCGAGCGAGTCCCAGCGCAGATAGTCCTCGGCGACGAGCTGCTGCACGTGCTTGGGGGCCGAGCCGCCCGCGCCGGTCTCGAACAGGCCGCCGCCGGCGAGCAGCGGCACGATCGAGAGCATCTTCGCCGACGTGCCGACCTCGAGGATCGGGAACAGGTCGGTGAGGTAGTCGCGCAGCACGTTGCCGGTGACCGAGATGGTGTCCTCGCCCTTGCGCAGACGGTCCAGCGAATACTGGGTCGCCGCGGCGGGAGCGAGGATCTCGATCGTGAGGCCCTCGGTGTCGTGGTCGGCGAGGTACTCCGTGACCTTCGCGATCAGCGTGGCGTCGTGCGAGCGGTTCTCGTCGAGCCAGAACACCGCCGGCGCGCCCGTGGCGCGAGCGCGCGTGACCGCGAGCTTCACCCAATCGCGGATGGCGATGTCTCTGGTCTGCGTCGCGCGCCAGATGTCGCCCGGCTGCACGGTGTGCTCGAGCAGCACGCTGCCCGCCGAGTTCAGCACCTGCACGGTGCCGGCTGCCGCGATCTCGAACGTCTTGTCGTGGCTGCCGTACTCCTCGGCGGCCTGCGCCATGAGACCGACGTTCGGGACGGTGCCGATGGTCGCCGGGTCGAGCGGGCCGTGTGCGAGGACGTCGTCGATGACGGTCTGGTACACGCCCGCGTACGAGGAGTCGGGGATCACGGCGACCGTGTCGTCTTCGCCGCCGTCTGCGCCCCACAGCTTGCCGCCGTTGCGGATGAGAGCAGGCATCGACGCGTCGACGATGACATCCGACGGCACGTGCAGGTTCGTGATGCCCTTGTCGGAGTTGACGTACGAGAGGCGGGGGCTGTCGGTCGCGGCGGCGAACGCCTCGGCGATCTCGGCGCCGCCGTCGATCTCGCCCAGACCGGCGAGGATGGCGCCGAGCCCGTCGTTCGGGGTCAGCCCTGCCTCGGCGATCTTGTCGCCGTACCGGTCGAACACATCGGCGTAGTACGTCTTCACGACGTGCCCGAAGATGATCGGGTCGCTGACCTTCATCATGGTGGCCTTGAGGTGCACGGAGTACAGCACGCCGTCGGAGGTCGCCTGCTCGATCGTCTCGGCGA
The DNA here is from genome assembly GCF_004010105.1 of Microbacterium sp. CPCC 204701. Classification (GTDB taxonomy): domain Bacteria; phylum Actinomycetota; class Actinomycetes; order Actinomycetales; family Microbacteriaceae; genus Microbacterium. Next base: position 6,236 of record NZ_RRYE01000053.1, on the reverse strand, counting down.
GGAACGAGTCGAGAGCCTGCGCCGACAGGAAGGTCGCGTCGACGATCTCGCCGGGGAGGACCTTCAGGCCCGTCTTGAGCGGAGTGGTGGTCCCGTCCGCGGCGACATGCTGGATCGTGAGCACGTCGTCGCCCTCGATGACCGTGGTCTGCTCGTTCGACTTGAAGTCGTCGTGACCGAGCGTAGCGACGCGCGTCTTCGAGCCCTCGGCGAAGGGCTTGTTGCGGTGCGGGTGCTTGCGCGCGTAGTTCTTGACCGACAGCGGGGCGCGGCGGTCGCTGTTGCCCTCGCGGAGCACCGGGTTCACGGCCGACCCCTTGATGCGGTCGTAGCGCGCGCGGACGTCCCTTGTTTCGAGCGTCTCTGCCTCGTCCGGGTAGTCGGGGATGTCGTACCCCTGCGACTGCAGCTCGGCGATCGCGGCCTTCAGCTGCGGGATCGAGGCCGAGATGTTCGGCAGCTTGATGATGTTCGCCTCGGGCAGCGTCGCGAGGCCGCCGAGTTCGGCGAGCGCATCGGACACCTGCTGCTCCGGGCTGAGGTTCTGCGGGAACGCCGCGAGGATCCGGCCGGCGAGCGAGATGTCGCGCGTCTCCACGTCCACCCCCGCCTGACGGGTCACGGCCTGCACGATCGGCAGGAACGATGCGGTCGCGAGAGCCGGAGCCTCGTCGGTGTAGGTGTAGATGATGGTCGAGTCGGTCACCAATTGCGTCCTTCGTACGGGTCGGCCCTCAGCCTATCGCACCGGCATCCGCAGATATCTCGACGTCAAGATACCTTCCGCCGTCGTGCAGCGTGCTTTCGCGTATGAACGCCGTGTTAATCCCCCGAACCCGACGATGCCGGATGCCGTCATCCCGGCTAGCCTGGGGCGTATGGCCGACCTGCGACTTGTCGAACTGTCCGCTGCGACGATCGTGGCGGTCAACAATCTGTCGCTCAAACCCGGGCAGGAGGAGTACCTCTCCCCGGTGAGCTACGGCATCGCCGCGACGGTGGTGAACCCGCAGACGACCTGGCAGCGCGTCGTCCTCGACGGCGACGAGGTCGTCGGATTCGTGAGCGGCAACTTCGACCCCGACGCGCCCCAGGAGCACTTCCGCTCCGTGCTGTGGCGCATCAACGTCGACGCCGACGACCAGGGCCGCGGCATCGGACGTTTCGCGGTGACGGGGCTGCTCGAAGAGGCGAGGAATCGCGGCATGGACCACGTGAACGTCCTCTACGAGGCGGGTGAGGGCGGTCCCCAGGCGTTCTTCGAACGCGTAGGCTTCACGCCGGTCGGTGAGACGGAGTACGGTGAAGTCATAGCGGAGATCCGCCTGTAGTCACCGACGCATGCGACCCCCGAGATCCACGTCGCGGAGCGCCCTGTTGGGGCTCTCGAGACCGGCGGCGGGGCCTCGAATACCCCTCCCCCATCGAGGCCTCGTCGCCCTCCTCTCCCGGGCGCTGCGCCTGAGAACGGCGGATGCCCCGACCGCCGCACGAACGCGGGGCGGGGCTTCTGCCGGGTGGGTCAGACGAGCGACTCGCGCCAGGCGGCGTGCAGTCTCGCGAACTTCCCGTCACCGCCGATGAGGGCCTCGGGGGCGTCGTCCTCGATGATGCGGCCGTGCTCCATCACCAGCACGCGGTCGGCGATCGCCACCGTCGACAGGCGGTGCGCGATGATGATCGCGGTGCGGTCGGCCAGCAGCGTCTGCAGCGCGTCCTGGATCTGACGCTCGCTCGGGATGTCGAGCGAGGCCGTCGCCTCGTCGAGGATCAGCACCGCCGGGTCGGCGAGGAAGGCCCGCGCGAACGAGATGAGCTGACGCTGCCCCGCCGACACGCGCCCGCCGCGCTTGTTGACGTCGGTGTGATAGCCGTCCGGAAGGCGCTCGATGAAGGCATCCGCCCCCACCGCGCGAGCGGCGGCCTCGATCTCGTCGAGCGTCGCGTCGGGCTTGCCGAGCGCGATGTTGTCGGCGACGGTCCCGCTGAACAGGTACGCCTCCTGCGTGACCATGACGATCGCGCGCCGCAGGTCCTTCGGGTGCAGGCGCCGCAGGTCGACGCCGTCGAGCGTCACCGCGCCGCGGGTCGGGTCATAGAACCGCGACACGAGCTTGGCGAGCGTCGACTTGCCGGCGCCCGTCGTGCCGACGAGCGCGATCGTCTGACCGGCGGGGATGTCGAGTGAGAAGTCCGGCAGGATGATGCGGTCCTTCGAGTACCCGAACAGCACGTCGTCGAACCGGATGTTGCCCCGCGCGGTCCACAGGTCGACCGGGTCGGTCGGGTCCGGAACGGTCGGTTCCTCCTCGAGCACGCCCGACACCTTCTCGAGCGCCGCCGTGGCGGATTGGTACGAGTTCAGGAAGAACGCGACCTCCTGCAGCGGCGAGAAGAAGTTGCGCACGTACAGCACGGCCGCCAGCAGCACGCCGATGTCGAGCGCGCCGTCGGCGACGCGGATGCCACCCCACGCGATCACGAGCGCGAGCGTGACGGATGCCACGGCCATGAGTCCCGGCTCGAACGTGCCGAACAGGCGGATCGAGCGCATGTTCACATCGCGGTAGTCCAGCGCGAGGTCGCCGAACTCGTCGTCGTTGCGCTGCTCCTTGCGGAACGCCTTCACGGCGCGAATGCCCGTCATCGTCTCGACGAACTTGACGATCACCTTGGCGCTCACCACGCGCGACTCGCGGTACACCAACTGCGAGCGCGTGTAGAACCAGCGCATCAGCAGGAACAGCGGCAGGCCCATCACGATCAGGATCACGCCCGACTGCCAGTCCACGATCAGCAGTGCGATGAGCGTGAACCCGCCGTAGAGGATGCCCGAGACGAGCTCGTTGAGCCCGCCGTCCAGCAGCTCGCGGATCGTGTCGAGGTCGCTCGTCTGGCGCGAGATGATGCGCCCCGACGTGTACGACTCGTGGAACTCCAGGCTCAGCCTCTGCGTGTGCACGAAGATGCGCTTGCGCAGGTCGAGCATGATCGCCTGCGTCAGGCGCGCCGCCACCACCACGTACCACCCGATGAGGGCGGCGCCGCCGATCGCGGTGAGCAGATACACGGCCACGACGCCGATCGTCGGCATCCAGTCCATGCGATCGACCACTGCCGGAAGGGCGCTGTCGATGCCATAGGCGATCAGGGCGGGACCGGCCACGCGCAGCACGGTCGACACGACCAGCACGACCCCCGCGAGGATCAGCTGGCCGCGCACCGGCGAGACGAGCGAGCCGAGCAGGCGAAGCGAGCGCTTGCGGATCGCCCTGCTCTCGGCGCGCGTGTAGTCGGAGCGGTCTTCGCCGCTGGTTCCGGTGACGGTCGTGCTCACAGGTTCACCTCCCTCTCCCGCAGGCGGGCTTCCTCGACCTCGAGGCTCGAGATCACGTGTCGGTAGTGCTCGCTGGTGCGCAGCAGCTCGGAGTGCGTGCCGACCGCCGTGACGCGGCCGGCCTCGAGCAGCGCCACCCGGTCTGCCAGCATGACCGTCGACGGGCGGTGCGCGACCACGAGGGCCGTGGTCTCGTGCAGCACCTCGCGCAGCGCGTCTTCGACGAGGGCCTCGGTGTCGACGTCGAGCGCCGACAGCGGGTCGTCGAGCACGAGCACCGCGGGGCGTGCGGCGACGGCCCGCGCGAGGGCGAGGCGCTGGCGCTGGCCGCCCGACAGCGACAGACCCTCTTCGCCGATGACCGTGTCGACGCCGTCGGGCAGGTCGTCGACGAATCCCGCCTGTGCGACGCCGAGCGCTTCGCGCAGCACCGCCTCGGCCTCGGGACTGCCGGGCGCCAGGTCCTCTCGGCCGAGCAGCACGTTGTCGCGGACGGTCTGCGAGAACAGCGTCGCGTCTTCGAAGGCCATGCCGATGTGGCGGCGCAGCTCGGTGAGGGAGAGGTCGCGCACGTCGACACCATCGAGGGTCACGCGGCCGCCGGTCACGTCGTACAGGCGCGTCGGCAGCGTCGTCAGCGTGGTCTTGCCCGACCCGGTGAGGCCCACCAGCGCCATCGTCTCGCCCGGCCGCAGCGCGAGGTCGACGCCGTCGAGCAGGTCGCGTTCGCGGCTCGCGGCATCCTGATACCGGAAGTGCACGCCCTCGAACGCGAGCTCACCGCGCGCCCGCTCGATCGTCTTCGGGTGGGCGGGGTCGACGATGGTGTTCTCCTCGTCGAAGACCTCGAAGATGCGGTCGGTCGCGGTGCGTGCGTCGAGCGTGAACGAGAACAGGAAGCCGATCGACTCCATCGGCCAGCGCAGCACGGTCGCCATCGCGAAGAACGCGAGGAGCTCAGGCGGGTCCACCTCGCCCAGCGCAGCGAGATAGATGCCGGCGCCGAGGCACAGCGCGAACGCGATGTCGGGCAGGAGCACCAGCCAGAACCAGATCCAGCCGATGGCGCGCGCCTTGCTCAGCTCGGTCTCGCGCAGTGTCTCGGCCTGCCGCGTGAACTTCTGCAGCGCGTGCTTGCCGCGGCCGAACGCCTTCAGCACGCGGATGCCGTGGACGCTCTCTTCAACGGAAGTGGCGAGGTCGCCGGCCTGGTCCTGAGACTGTCGCGCGAGCGTGCCGTAGGTCTTCTCGAACCGGTAGCCCGCGTACCACAGCGGCGCGGACGTCACCAGGAAGATCGCGCCGAGCAGCCAGTGCCAGCGGAAGAGCAGCACGCTGCCCACGGCGATCGTGATGACATTGACGACCAGCAGCACGAGGCCGAAGGCCAGCCAACGACGCAGCATGCTGATGTCCTGCATCATGCGACTGAGCAGCTGCCCCGACTGCCACCGATCGTGGAACGCGACGGGCAGTCGCTGCAGCCGCGAGTAGAAGCTCTGGCGCAGCTCGTACTCGACCATCGTCGCGGGGCCGAGGACGAACCAGCGTCGCAGCCACACCATGGCGGCCTCGGCGAGGCCCAGCGCGAGGATGGCGGCGGCACCCCACCCGATCACGGCGATGTCACCGGAGGCGATGGGGCCGCGCACGATGGCCTCGAGCACGAGCGGGATGCCGAGCGCGAGGAGGCTCGCGGCGAGCGCGCTGGCGGCGCCGAGCGTGAGCCGCGACAGCACGGGCTTCGCAAAGGGAAGGAGCCTCGCGAGGGCTCTGAGAGTGGACGGTTCGGACCGTGGCGAGTCGGCAGTGGTGGTCATGATCCTTGTGGGAAGTGGTGCGGATGACCCGAACCGGGTCGTGTTCAGACGAGCTCGACGGCCGGGTTCCGGTGCGACGGGCGAGCAGGAGCGGAGGCGAAGCGCCTTCGGTGTGAGCAACGCTCAACGCGAAGACGGTATGCCGAGGCCGGCGGAGCCGGCACGGGCGAATGGGCGGGTTATCCCTGAATGCGCGGACGCGGCAGCCCGAGTGCGGGACGCGGCGCAGCGGCACGGAGGACGAATGCGGTCTTCGCGGCGACGGCGGCCTGATACATTGCTTCCTCCTTGGGCTGGGCGGATAGGGCTGCACGCGCCGCCTAATTGATGCGGTGCGACAGCCCTCCAGCCTATACCTGGGAGTTCGCTGAACGCAAGAGCGAGTTCGGTGCCGCCCCCGGGCCGACGCCCGACTCGCGAGCGAGGAGGCTCTGCTTGACCTCGAGGCCCCACGCGAATCCGCCCAGCGCTCCCCCGGTGCGCAGCACCCGGTGGCAGGGCACGAAGAGGGCAGGCGCGTTGCGCGCACAGATGGATGCCGCCGCGCGCACGGCGTTCGGCGAGCCCAGCTCTGCGGCCAGCTCCGAGTACGTGAGGGGACGACTGGGCGCGATGCGACGCAGCGCCTTCCAGCCGGAGAGCTGCATCGTCGTCCCGCGCTGCGACACCGGGATGCCGTCGATCGCGCCGATCTCGCCCTCGTAGTACGCCGCGACCGCGGCCGCGGCATCCGTCGTCTGACCGACGGGAACGAGACGCACCGTCGCGGGCCGGTCGGCGGCGCGCAGGCGCCCCAGGACGCGGTCGGCGTCGTCGGTCCAGCCCGACGCGAGCACCCGGCCCTCGTCGTCGGCGAGGAGCGTGAACGCGCCGTCGGGGGTGTCGACGGTCTGAATGGTCGCGGTGCTCATGGGGTCTCTCCTCCATCGGATCGGGTGCGTCTGCGGGATTCCGCGGCTCTGGGCGGCACCGCGCGCCACAGGTGCGCGGTGAGATAGCTGCGCCACGGCGCGGTGCGCTCCGCCCAATGGGTCAGCGCCCGCGGCTCGGGCGCCGCCCCGATCGCGGCGGCGCCTGCG
>NZ_RRYE01000529.1 GCF_004010105.1 Microbacterium sp. CPCC 204701 | reverse complement strand
GCCGCCGCAGCGGCACCGAGAACGTCGCCGGTGCGGTCGGCTTCGCGACCGCGCTCGAGCTCGCCGAGGCCGAACGCGCAGAGGCGGCGGGCCGTGTCGCCGCCATCCGCGACACGTTCGTGGCGCGCGTGCTCAGCGCAGTGCCGTCGGCATCGCTCACCGGCGACCCCCTGCACCGGCTCCCCGGCACCGCGAGCTTCACGTTCGCCGGGACCAGTGGCGAGGCCGTGCTGCTCGAGCTCGAGAGGCGCGGCGTCGTGTCGTCGAGCGGGTCAGCGTGCGCCGCGGGCAGCGACGACCCCTCGCACGTGCTCGTCGCGATGGGCGTGGACCCTGAGATCGCCCGCACCGCCGTGCGCTTCACCTTCCCGCACTCGCTGCGCGAGCCGCTGGATGCCGTCGCCGACGCGGTCGCGGCATCCGTCGCCGCCGTCTCGGGCGCCGGGGGCTGAGCCTGCCCACCCGACGGACGATCCGCTCGTCGGAGCGGCGCACGCTCGGCCGAGGATGGCGGCGGAATCCTCCGGCATCGGGCGAATCCTCCACCCCGCCGAGCGACGCAGGGCGGAGGCGGCCGCGCAGCGCTGCAACGCCTCGCGTCTGCCGGCGCCCATAGGATCTGTACGTGCCTGCCGTCGTGACCGTGATCGTGCCGGGGTACGACGTGGCGGAGTGGGCGGTCGACGCGCTCGACTCGCTGCGCGCGCAGACGCTGACCGATTGGGCGGCGGTGCTGGTCGACGACGCCTCGACCGACGCCACCGGTGCGGTCTTCGACGAGGCAGCGGTGCGGGATCCGCGCTTCGAGGTCGTGCACCACTCCGCTCGCGCAGGGCTCGGAGCGGCGCGCAACACCGGGATCGACCGGGTGCGCACGCCGTTCGTCGCGTTCCTCGACGCCGACGACCGGATGACGCCCACCGCCCTGGAACGCCTCGTCACGACCGTCGACCGCAGCGGCAGCGATTTCGCGCTGGGCGCCTACGTGCGCCTGCGCCCCGACACCGCGGGCGGCTACGCCGCGGGTCACGTCCAGCCGTGGGTGAGCGCGGCCACCGACCCCGCGCGCACGGGCACGACCCTCGAGCACCACCCCGACGCGTCGGGCAACATCGTCGCGTGGTCGAAGGTGAGCCGCATCGACTTCTGGCGGCGGGCGGGGCTGCGGTTCCCCGTCGGCAAGGCGTACGAGGACCAGATCGTCGCTCAGCAGATGTACACGCGCGCCCGCGCGTTCGATGTCATCCCCGACGTCGTCGTGGAATGGCGCGAGCGCGCGGACGGCTCTTCCATCACGCAGCACAAGGGCGAGCTCCCCGTGATGCGCGACTACCTCGAGGCCCTCGCCGACGGGATCGAGGTACTCGACGCCGCAGGCCAGACGCGTGCCGCGGCATCCCGCGTACGGCTCATCCTCGCGATGGACCTTCCGCCGCTCGTGGACCTCGCCGAAGAGCATCCCGACCCCGCGTATCGCCGCGAGCTGGGAGCGTTCGCGCGCGAGCTGTCGGCACGCGCCGACGGCGCGGTACTCGGCGAGCCGGCGGCGACGGCGCTCGCCGCCGCGCGCCTGTGGTGATTCACACGCCAGGCAGGTCGTCGGCGGCCCAGTC
>NZ_RRYE01000528.1 GCF_004010105.1 Microbacterium sp. CPCC 204701 | reverse complement strand
GGTCGGCGGATCGGTCACGATCATCGAGGCCGACCCCGAGGAGCCCCGCCCGAGCCCGACTCCGACCCCGACGGCGCCGAGGCCCACGCCCACGCCGACGACGCCTCCCGAGACCCGCGGGTGACGCGCGCCCCCGCTCCTCAACACCCGCGACAGGCTTCCTTGCCCGGCCGGATGCCCCCTGTTCACATTGCGCGCTCAGGCTGACGGAGGCCGTGGGAGCCCTACCCGACTCCCCGCAGTCGCTACCGGACTTCCTGCAAGCTGCACGAGGAGACGCATGACCGCTTCGTGGTGTCGCGAGGTGCTCGGATGAGTCACGACATGCCGACCGACCCGGCGCGCGACGCCGAGCGGGCCACCGCGGTGCTGACCGACGAGACGACGCTCCTGCCGCCCTTGCGCGACGCGTTCGACCCGCCGCAGGCGCGCGAGCTGAAGAGCGCGCCGACCGTGGCCGACACGATCTTCCGCCGCACCGCGTACGCGGCGGGCGGCATCACGGTGGCGATCATGCTGGCCGTCGGAGTCTTCCTCGCGCTGCGCGCGGGGCAGGCGCTGCTGCCGCCGGGCGGCGTGGGGCTGAGCTTCCTCACAACGCAGGAGTGGTCGCCCGAGACCGGCCAATTCGGCATCGCCGCGGTGCTGTTCGGCACCTTCACGATCGCCATCATCGCCATCTGCATCTCGCTGCCGCTCGCGCTCGGCACGTCCCTCCTCATCTCGGAGGTGCTGCGCGGGCGGCTGAAGCAGTGGTCGATCACGCTCGTCGACCTGATGGCCGCGGTGCCGAGCGTCGTGTTCGGGCTCTTCGGCGTGTACTTCCTGCAGGAGGCCATCATCCCGGTCTCGCGCTGGATCTCGACGTATTTCGGCTGGATCCCGGTGCTGGCGGTGACGGATGCCGAGGGCAACGCTCTCACCGACGCGTCGGCGTTCACCTCCTCGGCGTTCATCGCCGGCATCGTCGTGGCGCTCATGGTCGTGCCGACCCAGACGTCGATCATGCGCGAGGCGTTCATGCAGGCGCCGGCGGGCGAGCGCGAGGCCGCGTACGCCCTCGGGTCGACGCGCTGGGGCATGATCGACGCGGTCGTGCTGCCGTTCGGCCGGGGCGGCATCATCGGCGGCACGATGCTGGGGCTCGGCCGGGCGCTCGGCGAGACGATCGCGGTCTACATGATCATCTCGCCCATCTTCGCGATCAACTGGCAGGCGCTGAAGACCGGCACGAACTCGGTGTCTGCGCTCATCGCGCTGCGCTACGGCGAGGCGAGCGAGTTCGCGCTGTCGGCGCTGATGGCGGCGGGACTCGTGCTCTTCCTCATCACGCTGGTCATCAACTTCACCGCGTCGTCGGTCGTGGCGCGGTCGCGGTCGGGCGCCCAGAGCGAGGGATGACATGACGATCACGCTCGAACCACCTCGTGCCGAGGCATCCGGAACCGTCGTCGACGCCGGCGCGCCCGACGCCATGGCAACCGACCCCGCGCCCCGCACGGCCATCCCCGACCGCGCCGGCATCGAGGTCGGCGATCGCCGCCAGGTGCACTCCGCTCGGCTGGACGACCGCTACGCCATCCTCGGCGCCGCGGCCGGCGCCCTCGCGCTCGCGGCGCTGCTC
>NZ_RRYE01000527.1 GCF_004010105.1 Microbacterium sp. CPCC 204701 | reverse complement strand
CCCTCGCGACCGAGGGCCGAGGCGGGGGCGGCGAGCTCGAAGCGTGCGGTGTGCGCGGCGCGGACCGTGCTCTCATCGAGCGGCACGCCCAGGAGGACGGACGCCTCGCCCCGGGCGCGCTCGATCGACTCGTGCCCCTCGTCGGCGGGGTGGTCGAACGCGACGCTCACGACATGGCGTCCAGGACCGGCAGCTCGGGCGAGCCACTCCCAGCGCGCGGTCTGGTGCACGAGGCCTGAGGCGAGGCGCGTGCCGGGGAGCGGGTACACCTGCGCACCGCGCGGCGCGCCGTCGAGCGCGGGCTCGTCGACGACGAGCGTCACGACTTCTCGCACGATCCCTGCATGCGCCGGCTCGGCCTCTGTCGGAGTGACGCCGGCCGACCCGAGGAGCCGCTGCGCCTCGTCGCGCCCGGCCGCCACGATCACGATGTCTGCGGTGAGGGCCCCCACGGCCTCTCCAGGCGCCTCCGGCGCTGCGGTGTCCAGGTCGAGCCGCCAGCGTCCGCCGGCGCGCGAGACCGCCGTGACGGGACTCTCGAGCACGATCTCGGCGCCGAGCACCCGCAGCCGATCCTCGAGGGCCGACACGAGCTGAGCTATCCCTCCGTCCAGGCTCTCGATCGCCGGGGCGGGCGCGTCGGCCCGATCGACGAGCAGGTCGGCGACGGCGCCGCCGAGTGATCCGGTCCGCGTGAGGGCGGCGGTGAGCCCAGGCGCTGCCGCGACGACGTCGACCTGTTCGGGCGCGAGTCCGAACCGCCCGAAGGTCAGCGGCGCGACGAGACGGTCATGGACGGCGGCACCCATGCGCGAGCGCACGAGCCTGCCGAGGTTGCGCTCCGTGCCGATGGTGAGCGGGGGCCGCAGCCGGTCGACGTAGGCGCGCCATGCCCCGCGCCATCCGATGACGCCGCGGACGCTCTCATCCCACGGGTTCGCCGGGATTCCCACCACGGTGTGCTCGGGAAGCGCCGCGGCGGCGCCCTTGGGCAGAGCGGCGATCCACGTGCGGTCGGTGTTCGGCGTGACGACCCGGTCACCCAGGCCGACCTCCTCGACGAGCGTGCGGACGGTCCCGCCGCCCGCGGACCAGCAGCTCGCGCCGAGGTCGAGCGGCAGGCCTTCGAACTCGGCGCCCGAGATCGTGCCGCCGAGCCGCGGTGTCGCCTCGACGACGGTGACCGGCATCCCGACCTTCGCGCATTCGAGCGCTGCGACGAGCCCGCCGATGCCTCCGCCGACGACGACCACGCGTGTCTCGTGGGCGTGGGAGACGAGTCCTTCGAACGGTTCCGTGGGGACGGTCACGGCATCCATCCTCGCATCGACGCCAACTCAGTCGTCGGCGTGGCGGCGCTGATCGCGGGCCTCCGCACGTGTGCGGAGAACGGACGAGGCGACCGCGGCGGCAGGCTCGCCGTCGACGGACGTGACCCTGCCGTCGTGCAGTTCGATGACGCGGTCGGCACGCTGCACGAGCACCGGATCGTGCGTCGAGACGACGGCGGCGAGGCCCTGCGAGTGGACGAGGTCGCCGATGAGGTCCATCACCGTCGCAGCCGTGCGCGAGTCGAGCTGGCCCGTGGGCTCGTCGGCGATCAGCACGTGCGGCCGGGCCGCGATCGCGCGCG
>NZ_RRYE01000526.1 GCF_004010105.1 Microbacterium sp. CPCC 204701 | reverse complement strand
CGGCCGAGGCCACGCCCGGCTCGATCGTGGAAGGGCCTCTCGTCGAGATCGAGACCGCCTACGACGGCGCCGACCTCGCCGAGACGGCGGCGCTGCTCGGGCTCGAGGTCGATGAGCTCGTCGAGCGTCACAGCCACGCCGAGTGGCGCGTCGCGTTCACCGGCTTCGCGCCGGGGTTCGGCTATCTCGTGAGCGACGACTGGACGTTCGAGGTGCCGCGTCTGACGTCCCCGCGCACGCGCGTGCCGGCAGGTTCGGTCGGCCTCGCGGGGCGCTTCGCGGGTGCGTATCCGCGCGAGACGCCGGGTGGCTGGCGCCTGGTCGGCACGACCGGTGCCCGCCTCTTCGACCCGGATGCGGCATCCCCCGCCCTGCTCGCCCCCGGAACCCGCGTGCGTTTCCGGCCCGCCGCCGTGACGAGATCAGGTGATGTCACCAGGGCAGGAGATCCCGAGCTGAATCGTCCTGCGTACGCGAGATCACCTGATCTCGCGACGGGGAGCGGCATCAGGATCGTCGAGCCAGGGCTGCTGGCCACCCTGCAGGATCTCGGGCGCGAGGGCGCGGCATCCGTCGGGGTCGCCGTGTCGGGAGCGCTCGACCGCACAGCGCTGCGCACGGCGAACCGATTGCTCGGCAGCCGGGAGGATGCGACGGGCATCGAGGTCACGATGGGCGGGCTGCGAGCGGTAGCCGAGTCGGACCTGTGGGTCGCGGTCACCGGTGCCTGGGGCCCGGTGCACCTGGGCGGGCGCGAGGTCGACCCGTACCAGGCGCACGAGTGGCGCGCGGGCGCGGAGCTGCACGTGGACTGGGTCGTGCACGGCGCCCGAGCGTACGTCGCGGTGCGAGGCGGGTTCGACGGGCGCGAGGTGCTCGGATCGCGCGCGACGGACCTGCTCGCAGGACTCGGCCCTGCGCGGTTGCGGGCAGGTGATGCCGTCGGCGTCCGCTCGGACGAGACCATGCCCATTCCCCCTGCCCCGCCGAGCCTGTGGGGTGCGCCTCACGACGAGGAGCTCGAGCTGGAGCTGGCGCCCGGACCCCGCGCGGACTGGTTCGCTCCCGACGCGCTCGACGTCCTGTTCGACACCGTCTGGACCGTCTCGAATGCCGCGGACCGCGTGGGAGCTCGGCTCGACGGCCCCGAGCTCGCGCGCGTGCGCACCGGTGAGCTGCCGAGCGAGGGGATGGTGCCGGGTGCGCTGCAGGTGCCGCCGAGCGGCCGGCCCACGATCCTCCTCGCCGATGGGCCGGTGACGGGCGGCTACCCCGTCATCGCGGTGGTGACGGATGCCGCGCTCGACCTCGTCGCGCAGGCTCGTCCTGGCACTCGCATCCGTTTCCGCCACGCGCGTCACGCCGAGTAGGTCACCACGTGCGGACGGCCTCGGCGACGTTCGCGAACTCATGGTCTGGCAGCGCCAGGCGCACCGCTTCCGCGACGGTGAGCTCGGCCCCGGCCGCCTCGCCGGCAGCGACGCTCGCCGGGTCGCGGCCGCGCAGGATGTCGAGATAGGGGGTGTGGACGGTGAACGCCTCGACGTCGAAGATGCCGATGCGCCGGCGGATCTCGCCCGCGGCGACCGCGAGGGCCGCCGCCCGCCAGGCCTCGCCGTGCGCGGCCGCCACCGCG
>NZ_RRYE01000525.1 GCF_004010105.1 Microbacterium sp. CPCC 204701 | reverse complement strand
AGTCGCCACGCGGGGGGCGCCGTGCCGGAAGGGCACGGCGCCCCCCGCCGCGTCAGGCGCCCAGCATCCGCTTCAGGGTCCGGGCGTTGCGGACGGCGTTGCCCGCGCCGTCGTTGTTGAAGAACGCGAAGACCTCGTGGCCGAAGCCCTCCCATTCGCGGATGCGCTCCGCCCACCAGTGCAGGTCGTCGTCGGAGTACGAGCCGCCGTACAGCCGCTCGGGATCGGGACCGTGCAGCCGCACGTAGACCAGCCTGGACGTGGCTCGGAGGATGCACGGCAGCCGTGCGCCGCTCATGACGCAGTACGCCGCGTCGTGGCGTTCGAGGAGCGGAAAGATCGTTTCGTCGTCCGTCCATGACGGATGCCGGAACTCGACGACCGGCCGGGTCCACGCGGGAAGCGCCTCGAGGAACGCGTCCAGGCGCTCGTCGTCGCGCTCCATCCCCGGGTGCAGCTGAACGATGAGCGGGCCTCGGCGCCCATCGAGTGAGTGGAGGCCTCGCGTGATGCGCTCGATCCACACGCCGGGATCGCGCAGCCGCCGGGCGTGCGTCAGCCCGCGCGGAGCCTTGACGGCCATCTCGAAGCCCTCGGGCACGCGGTCGCGCCACGACGCGAATCGAGCGTCGGCCGGCCACCGGTAGAAGCTCCCGTTGAGCTCGACGGTGTCGAATTCTGCGACGTACTGGTCGAGCCAGCCGCGCTGATCGCCGCGGTAGAGCACACCCCGCCAGTGCGGATAGACCCAGCCCGAGGTTCCTATGCGTGCCATATCGACATCCTCCGTGGCCCGGCGGATCCGCGGGACGGGGTTGCGGGGCGCGCGCACCGCGGATACGCGGGGCGGCCGCTTCCGCGGCGTCGGTGCGTCCTGCCAGAGTGGACGCATGGCACGCATCGGCGCGATCTTCAACCCGTACACGCACTCTCCCGACGAGTTCCACGACGCCGTGCTCGCGGCCGAAGAGGGCGGTGTGCCCGAACTGTGGGTCTGGGAGGACTGCTTCCGCCAGTCGGCGTTCGCCACGGTCGGCGCCGCGCTCGCGTGGACGGAGCGCCTGAGGATCGGCATCGGCATCGCACCCATGCCGCTGCGCAACGTGGCGGCGACGGCGATGGAGGTCGCGACGGTCGAACGGCTGTTCCCGGGGCGCCTCCTGCCGGGGGTCGGCCACGGCGTGCTGCCGTGGATGGGTCAGGCCGGCGCCCGTGTCGCCTCGCCCCTCACGCTCATGCGCGAGTACGTCCCGGGGCTGCGCGCACTGCTCGCCGGCGAGAAGGTCGATGTGGCCGGCCGCTACGTGACGCTGGAGGGTGTGCAGCTCGACTACCCGCCTGCCACTCCGCCGCGCGTGTACGCGGCCGCCGAGGGGCCCAAGACGCTGCGCCTGAGCGGTGAGGTCGCCGACGGCACCGTGCTCGACAGCGGTCACACTCCCGGCGAGCTGGCTGCGTCGATCGCCACGATCGGCGAAGGGCGCGCCGGGGCGGGGCGGGACGACGGGCACGACAACGTCGCGTACGTGGTGACGGCGTTCGGGGCGGATGCCGAGGCCCGCGCCCGCGCGGACGTCGGCGACAAGCCCGACCCGCTCGAGCGCGCGCTGTGGGGCGACCCGGCGCAGGTCGCCGAGGGCG
>NZ_RRYE01000524.1 GCF_004010105.1 Microbacterium sp. CPCC 204701 | reverse complement strand
AGGCGCCCGAAGCGCTCGTGCACAGCTTTGGTCGACGCCATGCCCCACGACTCCTTGTAGGCGCGGCCGGACTCATCGACCTGGACCTCGCCGGGCGCCTCGATGGTGCCGGCGAACCACGAGCCGATCATGACGGACGCGGCGCCCGCCGCGAGTGCGAGCGCGACGTCGCGCGGGTAGCGCACGCCGCCGTCGGCCCACACGTGGGCGCCCATGATCCGGGCGGCCTCGGCCGTCTCGAGGACGGCGGAGAACTGCGGGCGCCCGACCGCCGTCATCATGCGCGTCGTGCACATGGCGCCGGGTCCCACGCCGACCTTAAGGATGGTCGCGCCCGAGGTCACGAGATCGTGCACGCCCTCGGCGGTGACGATGTTGCCCGCGGCGATCGGGATGCCGAGATCGAGGTCTGCGACCGTGCGGAGCGCGCGCAGCATGCCCTCCTGATGACCGTGCGCGGTGTCGACGACCAGCACGTCTACACCTGCGGCCGCGAGAGCGTTGGCCTTGGCCGCGACGTCGCCGTTGATGCCGACGGCGGCGGCGACGCCGAGCCGGCCCGACGCGTCGACGGCCGGGCGGTAGAGCGTCGAGCGAAGAGCGCTGCGCCGCGAGAGGGTTCCGACGAGGTGGCCGTGGTGCAGCACGCACACCGTCTCGGCGTCGGCGGCGACGATCACGTCGAACGCGTGGCGCGCGGTCTCGATGTCGTCCGCGTCGACGGATGCCGCGCGCCCGCGTGCGAGGTCGCCCAGGCGCGCGTCGGGCAGCGCGGTTCCGAGGCGGGTCGCGGGGACGACTCCGAGGATGTCTTCGGCGTCGATGGGCCCGGAAGAGGCATCCGCCACCACGATGGCGTGACCCTCGGTGGGCGGCAGCAGCCGGGCGGCGTCGGCGACGGTCGCATCGGCCGGCAGCACCAGCGGGGTGTCCCAGACGACCGGCTGGGCCTTGACCCAGCGGATCGCTGCGTCGAGCTCCTGCAGCGGCATGTCCTGCGGCAGCACGCCGAGCCCGCCGCGGCGGGCGAGCGTCGCCGCCAGGCGCGCGCCCGTGACGGAGTTCATGTTGGCCGAGACGAGCGGGATCGTCGCCGGCGTGCCGTCGCCCGGAGCGAGGTCCACGTCGAGCCGGCTGGTGATCGCCGAACGCCGGGGGACGAGGAAGACATCCGAGTACGTCAGGTCGACCTCGGGCGATGCACCGTAGAACTCCATGGCCTCCAAGGGTAGTGACAGTTTCTGTACGGGGAATGATCCACGTTCTTTCAGCTCACTGGACCGCGGAGCCGGGGACCGACGCCGAAGACTGGGCTAGGCTTAACCGACGCGCGTGCCGGCCTCAGCAGCCCCCATGCGTGTCCCCAGAACTTCACCGATGAAAGCAGGCGATTCAGCGTGTCGAGCCAGGTGACGGGCGTCGGGGTTTCGAACGAGGGAGAGTTCGGAGCCAACGAGTGGCTCGTCGACGAGCTGTACGAGCAGTTCAAGATCGACCGGAACTCCGTCGACAAGGCGTGGTGGCCCGTTCTCGAGGCCTACCACCCGGTTGACGGCACCGCAGCGACCGAGGCGACGACGGGCACGGGGGCTCCGGCCGCCCCGGCACCCACGGCGCAGGCCCCGGCGGCTTCCCAGGCGCCCGTG
>NZ_RRYE01000523.1 GCF_004010105.1 Microbacterium sp. CPCC 204701 | reverse complement strand
CACGACGAGGTCGCGGCCGGTCGCGCCGCGCGCGAGGCGGATCGCCGTCATCGTCGCCTCGGTGCCCGTGGAGACGAGCCGCACGCGCTCGACCGGGGTCGCGACGCCGTCCCGGGTCACCCGCGCGGCGATCAGCTCGGCCAGCTCTGTCTCGCCCGGCGTGCTGGCGCCGAAGCCGAGACCGTGCGCCGCCGCATCCTGCACCGCCTTCACGACGGCGGGGTGGGCGTGCCCGAGGATCGCGGGACCCCACGATCCGACCAGATCGACGTACTCCCGTCCCTCGACGTCGGTGACGTAGGGGCCCGACGCCGAGACGAAGAACCGCGGCGTCTCATGCACGGAGCCGAACGCGCGCACCGGCGAGCTGACGCCGCCCGGCATCGCGCTCTGCGCGCGGGCGAACTCCTGGGCGTTGGTCGGGGTCATCGGATCCACTCCGCGAGCTCCAGGGCCCAGTAGGTCAGCACGGCGTCGGCGCCGGCGCGACGGATGCCGATCACCGACTCCTCGATCGCCCGGCGCCGGTCGATCCAGCCGTGGGCGGCGGCGGCCTCGATCATGGCGTATTCGCCCGACACCTGGTACGCCCACACCGGCACGAGGCTCGTCGCGGCCGCGTCGGACAGCACGTCGAGGTAGCTCATGGCGGGCTTGACCATCACGACGTCGGCGCCCTCGGCGAGGTCGAGCTCGACCTCGCGCGCGCCCTCGCGGCGGTTCGCCGGGTCCTGCTGGTAGGTGCGGCGGTCGCCCTGCAGCGACGACTGCACCGCCTCGCGGAACGGGCCGTAGAACGCCGACGCGTACTTCGCGGCATACCCGAGGATCGGCGTGTTCCCGAAGCCGGCGCCGTCGAGCGCCTCGCGCACCGCGGCGACCTGGCCGTCCATCATGCCCGACAGGCCCAGCAGCTGCGAGCCCGCCTCGGCCTGCGCGACGGCCATGTCGCGGTAGCGCTCGAGCGACGCGTCGTTGTCGACGTACCCGTTCGCGTCGAGCACGCCGCAGTGGCCGTGGTCGGTGAACTCGTCGAGGCACAGGTCGGTCTGCACGACGAGCGCGTCGCCCGCTTCGGCGGCGGCGATGCGCGTCGCGACGTTCAGGATGCCGTCGGGATCGGTCGCTCCCGAACCCGTGGCGTCTTTGCGCCCGGGCACGCCGAAGAGCATGACGCCGCCGATGCCGGCGGCCGCGGCATCCGCGATCGCTCCCTTGAGCGACTCGGTCGAGTGCTGCACCACGCCCGGCATCGACGAGATCGGCACCGGCTCGCTCGCCCCCTCGCGCACGAACATCGGCAGGATCAGCTCGGCCGGGTGCAGCCGGGTCTCGGCGACGAGACGCCGCATCGCGGGCGTGGCGCGCAGGCGGCGGGGGCGGTTCATGCTCACGGGCGGACTCCGGTCAGGCCGGCGGCGCCGGCGTCGAGCAGTTCACGGGCGACGGATGCCGCGACCTCACGCGACGGGTCGCCGTCGTCTTCTGGCCACGTGGTGGCGTGCGACGACGTCAGCGCGGTGGCGCCGTCGAGGCTGTAGACGCTCGCCGAGAGCAGCAGGAGTCCCGCGTCGACGACGGCGCGCGCGCCGACGGGCGCCGAGCAGCCGGCCTCGAGGAGGGCGAGCACTTCGCGCTCGGCCTCGACCG
>NZ_RRYE01000522.1 GCF_004010105.1 Microbacterium sp. CPCC 204701 | reverse complement strand
CGGGCGAACGCGAACGAGGAGTCGGCGCGGCCGTAGCGGGTCGCCGGACGCGTCACGTCGTGGTTCGACAGCACCCAGGTCGCGGGGGCTCCGACCGGCTCGTGCTCGGCGAGCGTGCGCTGGATGGAACCGCGCAAGGCCGCCGCGCTCCACGGTTGGGTCATGAAGTCGAAGTTGAACGCCGTGTGCATCTCGTCCGGGCGCAGATAGCGTGCGAACCTCTCGGCGTCGTCGAGCCACACCTCGCCGACCAGCACGCGCGTGCCGCCGTACTCCTCAGCCACCCGGCGCCATCCCCGGTAGATGTCGTGCAGGTCGTCGCGGTCGAGATGCGGGTGCTCGCCCGGCGCGTACGCCGTGCCGGCGAGGTGGGGCAGGGACGGGTCCTTGGCCGGCAGCGCCGCCGAGTCGATCCGCACACCGGCGACGCCGCGGTCGAACCAGAACCGCAGGATCTCTTCGTGCTCGCGCCGGACGTCCGGATGGTTCCAGTTGAGGTCGGGCTGCTCGGGAGTGAACAGGTGCAGGTACCATTCGCCGGGCGTGCCGTCGGGGTTGATCGTGCGGGTCCACGTCTGGCCCTGGAAGCTCGACACCCAGTTCGTCGGGATCTCGTCGCCGTTCTCGCCCTCGCCGGGGTGGAACCAGAAGCGCTCGCGCTCGGCGCTGCCGGGGCCCGCGGCCAGCGCCGCCTGGAACCACGGATGCTGGTCGGAGACGTGATTGGGGACGACATCGATGAGGGTGCGGATGCCGAGGTCCAAGGCCTCCTGGATGAGCAGTTCCGCCTCCTCGAGCGTGCCGAACCGCGGGTCGATGTCGCGGTAGTCCTTGACGTCGTACCCGCCGTCGGCCATCGGGCTCGGGTACCACGGGTTGAACCAGATCGCGTCGACGCCGAGGTCCTTGAGATAGCCGAGCCGCGAGCGGACGCCCGCCAGGTCGCCGGTGCCGTCGCCGTTCCCGTCGGCGAAGCTGCGCACGTACACCTGATAGATCACGGCGGAGCGCCACCACGTCGGGTCGTCGGTGACGGGCATCGCGCGGTCGCCACGGGTCAGGACCTCGGTGTCCACGGAACTCCTCAACGTCGATGGAAGGACTGAATGAGGAGAATGTATTCGAATGGCGTTTACCACGCAAGTCTTCTACAGATTTCCGCAAGATCACGATTGCATCTCGGACAGGAGACGGCTCGAGCCCTCTCGCACCGCCCACACGCGGTTTGTCCCGGTCACCGGCACTCCCTCGCTCCACGACCGGGGCGCGCACGCTCCGCGCGCGTTCGTTGTACGAGCGAGACGAGACTTCGGGCTCAGGACGCGGCGGGACCGGTGGAGGCACGGAGCACGAGCTCTGGCTCGAAGAGCAGCTCGTCGCCGGCCTCGGTGGTGCCGGCGATCTGCGACAGCAGCAGGTCGATGACCGTGCGCCCCATCGATTCGATCGGCTGGCGCACCGTGGTCAGCGGCGGCTCGGTGCAG
This sequence comes from Microbacterium sp. CPCC 204701, assembly GCF_004010105.1. Lineage (GTDB taxonomy): Bacteria > Actinomycetota > Actinomycetes > Actinomycetales > Microbacteriaceae > Microbacterium. Next base: position 170 of record NZ_RRYE01000522.1, on the reverse strand, counting down.
CTCATCAGGAACGAGTCGTCGAAGCCGACGACGCTCACGTCGTCGGGCACACGCAGTCCGGTGCGGCGCGCCGCGCGCACGGCGCCCAGGGCGAGCGGGTCGCTCGCGCACACGACCGCCGTCGCGCCGGCGGAGAAGAGCCGGGACGCCCCGGCCTGGCCGGATTCCAG
>NZ_RRYE01000521.1 GCF_004010105.1 Microbacterium sp. CPCC 204701 | reverse complement strand
CGGTCGGAGCTCGCGTCAGTCGGCGTCGGGCGCGCGCGAGGGGATGTCGGTCGGCTTCGAGCCGCGCGCGCGGTCCTCGTCGTCGGCGCGGGCCTGCGTGTCGGCCGTCGGCGCGTGCGAGTGCCAGTGCATGCTCTTGACCTTCGCCCACCGCTTGTCACGCGCGTCACGCTGCTGGTCGGGCGTCAGTTCGTGCGGGGGATGGTCGTTCGTCATCTTCAGAAGGTACCCGCCGCACATGTGCCCCTTCCCAGGCTGGCACGGCCGCCGCGAAGCCTGTGCGTGCTCGGAAGCGGGTGGGCGTGCCGGGCGTACGCTGAGCGCATGCCCATCGCCCGACCGGCGGCATCCGTCGCCCTCGAAGGATTCGAGCTGCGTGTGCTGCACCTGCCGCTCGTCGCCCCGTTCACCACGTCGTTCGGCACCGAGACGGTGCGCGAGGTCATCGTCGTCCGCGCTCTGACCTCGGAAGGAGACGGGTGGGGCGAGATCGTGACCCAGGCCGACCCGCTCTACTCGAGTGAGTACACGCAGGGAGCGTGGGATGTCGCGCTGCGCTTCTTCGTGCCGGCTCTGCTCGACCGGCGGCGGGTCGCGCCGCACGACGTGGCCGGGGCGCTCGAGCCGTTCAAGGGGCACCGCATGGCGAAGGCGGGTCTCGAGCTCGCGGTGCTCGACGCGGCGCTGCGGGCCGAGGGCCGCAGTCTCGCCGAGTACGCCGGAGCGGTGCGCGACCGCGTGCCGAGCGGGGTGTCGGTCGGAATCCAGCGCGACCCCGCCGCCCTCGTCGACACCGTGGCCGGTTACCTCGACGAGGGCTACGTGCGCATCAAGATCAAGATCAAGCCCGGGCGCGACGTCGTCGACACGGCGGCCGTGCGCGACGCGTTCGGCGCGATCCCGCTGCAGGTCGACGCCAACTCCGCCTACACGATGGCGGATGCCGACACCCTGGCCGAGCTCGACCGCTTCGACCTGCTGCTGATCGAGCAGCCGCTGCAGGAGGACGACCTCGTCGACCACGCGGCCCTCGCCCGGCGCCTGAAGACCCCGGTGTGCCTCGACGAGTCGATCGTGTCCGACAAGGGCGCGGCCGACGCGCTTGCGCTGGGATCGGCATCCGTCGTCAACATCAAGGCGGGGCGCGTCGGCGGGTACCTCGAGGCAGTGCGCATCCACGACCGGTGCTTCGCGGCCGGTGTGCCCGTGTGGTGCGGCGGGATGCTCGAGACCGGGATCGGGCGCGCGGCGAACGCGGCGCTCGCGGCGCTGGCGGGCTTCACCCTGCCCGGCGACGTGTCGGCGTCGAGCCGCTTCTACGCGCGCGACATCGTGAGCGAGCCGGCGCTGCTCGAGGACGGGCACGTCCGCGTGCCGACCGGTCACGGCCTCGGCATCGAGATCGACCAGGTCGCGCTCGACGACTTCACCGTCGCGCGCGAGACCCTCACGCGGTAGCCGAGGTCTGCCGTGCTGCCTGCGCGTACCGTTTTCAGGACGAACCGCGTCCGGATGCCGCGACACGCCGCCCCCGCGGGCACTCCAGGCGCAGCGATCCTGCGAACGGTACGACGGCGGCGGGTCGACGCGGGAGCCGCGCTGCTCGCGGCCGCGCTCGCGCTCACGGGCTGCGGCCCACCATCCGGTGCGCCGGCC
>NZ_RRYE01000520.1 GCF_004010105.1 Microbacterium sp. CPCC 204701 | reverse complement strand
CGCGGGGCTTCATCATCGGCGCGACCGCGGGCCGCACGACCCTGACGGGCGAGGGCCTCCAGCACGCCGACGGGCACTCGCAGCTCCTCGCGTCGACGAACCCCGCCACCGTCTCGTACGACCCGGCGTACGGCTACGAGATCGCCCACATCGTGCGTTCGGGCATCGAGCGCATGTACGGCGGCAACCACCCCGAGCCGAACGTCATGTACTACCTGACGGTGTACAACGAGCCGCTGGTGCAGCCCGCCGAGCCCGAGGGCGTGGACGTCGACGGGATCGTCCGCGGCATCCACCGCATCTCGGCACCCGAGGGTGACGGACCCCGCGCGCAGATCCTCGCGTCGGGCGTCGGCGTGCCGTGGGCGCTGGAGGCGCAGCAGCTCCTGCGCGACGACTGGGGCGTCCAGGCCGATGTCTGGTCGGTCACCTCGTGGACCGAGCTGCGCCGCGACGGCCTCGCCGCCGACGAGCACAACTTCCTCCACCCTCAGGACGAGCCGCGCACCGCGTACGTCACCGAGAAGCTGCGGGATGCCGCGGGACCGGTGGTCGCGGTGAGCGACTTCATGCACGCCGTGCAGGACCAGATCCGTCCGTGGGTGCCGAACCGGTTCGTCACGCTGGGCGCCGACGGCTTCGGCTTCTCGGACACGCGCCCGGCCGCCCGTCGCTTCTTCAAGATCGACGGTCCCTCGATCGTCGTCCGCACGCTCCAGGCCCTCGCGGCCGAGGGCGTGGTGGACCGGGGCCTCGCGGCGCAGGCGATCGAGAGGTACCGCCTGCACGACGTCACCGCCGGCACGAGCGGGAACGCGGGCGGCGAGAGCTGACGCCTCGATGGCCGAACCGACCGAGGTGATGGGCAAGACCGAGACGCTCGCGTGGCTGCGGCGCATCTCGGGCGACCTCGCCACCGTCACCATCAAGCGGCTCGAAGACACGCTGCCGTGGTATGCCGAGATGCCACCGGCCCGACGGTCCGCCGTCGGGCTGGTGGCACAGGCCGGCATCACGTCGTTCATCCAGTGGTACGACGACCCCGGCTCGACGCCGTGGATCGCCGCCGACATCTTCGCCGTGGCTCCCCGCGAGCTGCTGCGCAGCGTCAGCCTGCAGCAGACGCTGCAGCTCATCCGCGTGACCGTCGAGGTGACCGAGGAGCGGGTCGCCGGCAAGGGTGAGCACCTGCGCGAGGCGATCCTGCTGTACTCGCGCGAGGTGGCCTTCGCGGCGGCCGACGTGTACGCGCGGGCCGCCGAGGCGCGCGGCCTGTGGGACGCACGGCTCGAGGCGCTCGTCGTCGACTCGATCCTCACCGGCGAGGCCGACGAGGAGCTCCCCAGCCGCATCGCGGCCCTCGGCTGGCACGGCCACGGCGAGGTCGCGGTGCTTGTCGGCACGACGCCCCCGCAGTTCGACGTCGACCAGCTCCGCCGCACAGCGCGCAAACTCGGGGTCGATGTCCTGATCGGCGTGCAGGGCTCCCGCCTGGTGCTCGTGCTCGGCCGCGCCGAGCCGCCCGCGCGCGCGGAGGACGCGACCAGCGAGCTTCCGTTCGCCGAGATCGCGAAGCGACTCGAGCCCGGGTTCGGCACCGGGCACCTCGTCCTGGGACCCACCGTCCCCGCGCTCGTCGACGCGAGCCAGAGCGCCCGCGCCG
>NZ_RRYE01000052.1 GCF_004010105.1 Microbacterium sp. CPCC 204701 | reverse complement strand
GGCAGCGCCGCCCACGACCGCTGCGCGACCACCGCCCGAGACACTGCGGCGTCGACCTCGACGAGATCCGCGCGCGCGACCTCGCGGATCGGCTGCGCCGTCGCCGGATCGATCAGTGTGAACGTCGAGGTCATGCCGTCACCTGCTCGTTCGTCGGTTCGACGCGTTTCGCCTCGGAGTACGCGGACGCCTCGGCCACGAGCCCCGCGAAGAGCCGACGGTCCTCGCGGTTCTCCTCGGGATGCCACTGCACGCCGACGACGAAGCCGGCACCGTTCGACTCGAACGCCTGCACGAGGCCGTCGTCGGCGCGCGCCGTGACGATCAACCCGTCACCGAGGCGTTCGATGCCCTGGTGGTGGTAGCTGTGCACCTCAAAAGCCCCCGGACCGATGAGGTCCGCGAGCCGGGAGCCGTCGTCGACGATCACCTCGTTCTCGGCGAAGACTCCGCCGCCGATGCGGTAACGCTCGGTGCCGAGCGCCTCGGGAAGGTGCTGGTGGAGCGTGCCACCGCGCGCGACGTTGACCAGCTGGAGCCCGCGGCAGATCGCGAGCACCGGCATCCGTCGCTCCTCCGCGCCGCGGAACAGGGCGAGCTCCCACGCATCGCGATCCGGGCGGGCAGGGTCGGTGAGCGGATGCCGCTCGGCACCGTACAGTGCCGGGTCGACGTCGAGCCCGCCGGTGAGGATGAGGCCGTCGAGGCCGTCGAGCACAACGCCGGCCGCGACGGCGGGATCGGGCTGAGGCGGCAGCAGCACCGCGATGCCCCCCGACACGGTGATCGAGTCGAAGTACTGCTGCGGCAGGAACGCGGCACGCACGTCCCACACGCCCTGCCTCGCCCGCTCGAGATACGTCGTCAGGCCGATGACGGGGCGTCGCACGTCGGACGCCGAGTCAGAGCCGCTCGAAACCACGGACCCTCTCCCAATCGGTCACGGCCGCGTCGAAGGCCTCGACCTCGATGCGCGCCTGGTTCAGGTAGTGCTCGACCATGTCGTCGCCGAAGGCGGCGCGAGCGATGGCCGACTCGTCGAAGAGCCGCGCGGACTCGCGCAGCGTCGTCGGCAGATGGTCGACGCCCGACGTGTACGCGTTGCCCTCGAGGCGGTCGGGCAGCGGCAGCTCGTGCTCGATGCCGTGCAGGCCGCCCGCGATGATCCCCGCGATGGCGAGGTACGGGTTGACGTCGCCGCCGGGCACCCGGTTCTCGACGCGCAGCGACTGGCCGCGCCCGATCACCCGCAGTGCGCACGTGCGGTTGTCGAGCCCCCACGCGATCCCGGTCGGGGCGAAGGAGCCCTTCGTGAACCGCTTGTAGGAGTTGATCGTCGGCGCATACAGCAGGGTGAACTCGCGCAGCGTCGCGAGGATGCCGGCGATCCAGTGCTCCATGAGCGGGCTGAAGCCGTGGGGACCGTCGCCTGCCATGACCGGCTCGCCGTCGTCCGACCGCACCGAGAGGTGGATGTGGCAGCTGTTGCCCTCGCGCTCGTTGAACTTCGCCATGAACGTCAGCGACTTGCCGTGGTGGTCGGCGATCGTCTTGGCGCCGGCCTTGTAGATGACGTGCTGGTCGGCCGTCTCGAGCGCCTCGGCGTAGCGGAAGGCAATCTCCTGCTGGCCGAGATTGCACTCGCCCTTGACGCCCTCGGTGTAGAAGCCAGCCGCATCCATCGACACGCGGATGTCGCGCAGCAGCGGCTCGAGCCGCCCCGACGCGAGCAGGTCGTAGTCGACGTTGTAATCGGTCGACGGTGCGAGTCCGCGGTAGCCCTTGGCCCAGGCATCCCGGTACGTGTCGTCGAAGACGATGAACTCGAGTTCGGTGCCGGCGTAGGGCACGAGGCCACGGTCGGCGAGGCGCGCGCGCTGGCGGTTCAGGATGTCGCGCGGCGACTGCGCGACGGGATCGCCGTTCTCCCACGTCAGGTCGGCCATCACCAGGGCCGATCCGGGATGCCACGGCACCAGGCGCAGCGTCGCCGGGTCGGGACGCAGCATCATGTCGCCGTAGCCCGTCTCCCAGCTCGACATGGCGTAGCCGTCGACGGTGTTCATGTCGACGTCGACCGACAGCAGGTAGTTGCAGGCCTCGGCGCCGTGCGGCAGCACCTCCTCCTGGAAGAGGCGCGCCGAGACGCGCTTGCCGACGAGCCGGCCCTGCGCGTCGGCGAAGGCCACGATGACGGTGTCGATCTCGCCTGCGGCGATCGCCGCGTCGAGCTGCTCGACCGAGAGGGTGCCCGGCATCCGTCCTCCTGGTGTCGCCGTCATCAGAATCGTGAGCGCGGTTCCCCCCGGACCGCGCTCACGGGATCACTCTAGCCAGGAAATCGCGGCCAAAGGTAGACAGAGCCCACCAATAGGCATCACAATCGGCGGAGGCGCACCGTCGCGCCGCCCCCGAGTGCACGTCCGTATCCGAAGCCACGGAGGACCGATGTCCCAAACGAGCAGTGCAGCATCCACCCCGGAACCCGCCTCACGGGCGTCGAGCGCCAGCTCCGCCAAGGTCTCCGGAGCGACCTATACCCGCGCAGGCGAGGGCTACTTCGAAAAGCGGGGGCTGAAGCGCGCGGCGGGCGTATGGGGTCTGTGGGGCCTCGCAGTCGCGGCCGTCATCTCGGGCGACTTCTCGGGTTGGAACTTCGGCATCGACTTCGCCGGATTCGGCGGCATGCTCATCGCCTTCGTCATCCTCGTCGCCATGTACTACGGGATGATCTTCTCGATCGGCGAGATGGCCGCGGCGATGCCGCACACCGGAGGCGCCTACTCGTTCGCCCGCTCGGCGATGGGGCCGTGGGGCGGCCTCATCACCGGAGCGGCCGAGACGATCGAGTACGTCGCGACCACCGCGGTCATCGTCTTCTTCTCGGCCTCGTACGCCGACGCGATCACGTCGGAGCTGCTCGGAGTGTCGCTGCCGGGATGGGTGTGGTGGATCATCCTCTACGCCGTCTTCATCGCACTCAACGCCGCCGGCGCCAGCATCTCGTTCACCTTCGCGATCGTCGTCTCGGTGATCTCGATCGCGATCATCCTGGTGTTCTCGGCGATGGCGCTCTTCTCGGGCGCGTTCCAGTGGGCGAACCTGTGGGACATCGCCCCCGACCCGGGCCAGACCGAGTTCCTGCCGCACGGCGTGCTGCCGATCCTGTTCGCCCTCCCGTTCGCGATGTGGTTCTTCCTCGGCATCGAGGAGCTGCCGCTGGCGGCGGAGGAGTCGCATGACCCCGTCCGCGACATCCCGCGTGCCGGGTTCTGGGCGCGCGGCACCCTCATCGTCACGGGTCTGCTCGTGCTGTTCCTCAACACCGGCGTGCTCGGCGCGGAGGCGACCGGCGTCGCGGCCGAGCCCCTGCTCGACGGCTTCCGCGCCATCGTCGGCGACGGGCTCGCCGCGGTGCTCGCATTGTTCGCCCTCGTCGGGCTCCTCGCGTCGCTGCAGGGCATCATGTTCGCCTACGGCCGCAACATGTACTCGCTGTCGCGCGCGGGGTACTACCCGCAGTTCCTGTCGCTCACAGGAAGGCGCAAGACGCCGTGGGTCGCCCTCGTCGTCGGCGCGGTGATCGGCTTCGTCGCGCTGCTGATCATCGAGTTCACGGGTGGGTCGGGCAGCGTCGCGGGGGCGATCGTGCTCAACATCGCGGTGTGGGGTGCGGTGCTCGCGTACTTCCTGCAGATGGTGTCGTTCATCATCCTGCGCAAGAAGCTGCCGAACGTCGACCGCCCGTACCGCAGCCCGTGGGGCATCACCGGCGCCGTCATCGCCGCCGCGATCGCTCTGCTGATCTTCGTCGGGTTCCTCCTGAACCCGACGTTCCTGCCCGCGATCATCGCGATCGCGGTCGTATACGTGATCCTGCTGGTCGGCTTCGCGCTGGTCTTCCGGCACCGGCTGGTGCTGTCGCCGGAGGAGGAGTACGCGATCTCGGGAGGCGTGCACGGCGACCCGCAGGCGGAGGGCTACGACTCGATGGAGAACGAGGTGTTCGGGGGCGACAAGCACTGAGGCTGGGGGCAGCGAGGCCGAGGCGAGGCACTGGGGAGGCGTCTCGGCCTCGCACACACGGCCCCCTCGCGCTGCCTGGGGGCGGCTCGAGAGGGCCCATCGCTCACCGCGGAAACTCAGAAAGGCGCTCGCTGGGGCCGAGACAACTGTTTGGGGACAGGCTTTCGAGTGTGCTTCCGCGGGAGCTGAGGCCCACGATACGCCGGCGCATCGCGCACGTCTGTCCCCCCTTCGGGGGACAGAGGTGCGGCGTGCCAGCCGGCCGCCGGGCCCCTTCGGTGGGGTCAGTACAGCAGGAACTGCTTCGACGTGGTCGACGGGATGCCGCCGATCTCGACAGACAGGTGGTACGAGGCGCCTCCGCTCGGGGCCTGCGGGCGCGTCTGATCCGCGCACGTGTCGACGGACGAGCGCGTGCGATCCCATGTGAGAGGAGCGGCACTCGACACAGTCTGCCCGGCACCCAGCAGCACGACCATGTCGCTCGGCTCGCTCTGACAGTCCGTCGAGCGCCACCACACGTCGCTCCCGCTCATGACCGTGAACGACTGCGCGCTGGTGCCGACGTTCAGAGTGCAATCGGCGCCGTTGTTGGTGAGCTTGATGAAGAACTGCGGGGCCTCGTCACCGGTGTACGAGTCCTGGCTCGTGACGGCCTCGACCGAGACGTCGCTCGCGACACACGGCTGCGCGGTCGGCGTGGGCGACGGCGTCTGCGTCGTGGTCCCCTCGACGACCGAGCCCTCCACCTCGCCGGTCGACTCCGGGTTCGGCGTGCCACCCGACGGCACGGGCAGCGAGTCGGCGGTGCTCTGTGCCTGCGGCATCTCGTCCGCGGGCTGCTCCGACGCCGACCCGGCCCACGGCTGCGCGATGAGCAGCCACACGACGGCGGCGATCGCGAGCACCGCGATCAGCAGCACGAGGCGCCGACGGCGATACACCGCCGGGGAATGGCGCCGTCGGACGGGCATGCCGGTCATGAGAAAAGAGTAGGCCCCGGCATCCGTCGCTCCCGGTCGGCGCGCCCGGCCGAAGCCGTCTCTCAGTCGATCGAAAGGCCGAGTCGCTATCGTCGGATCGACCCCAGGAGGACCCTATGAACTGCCCCACCGATGGTTCCGTGCTCGTCATGAGCGAACGCTCCGGCGTCGAGATCGACTACTGCCCGACGTGCCGCGGCGTGTGGCTCGACCGTGGCGAGCTCGACAAGATCCTCGAGCGCGCAGCGCGCGAGGCTGGGCAGGCACCCGCTGCTCCGGCTCCGGCGGCTCCCGCGGCTCCCGCTTACGGCGGGCAGCCCGCGTACGGCGGACAGCCCGACCCGCGCTACCCCGCGCCGCAGTCGTACGATCCGAGCTACGCCCAGTCCGGCTACGACCAGGGCTACCACCGCAGGAAGAAGAAGGAGCACTGGCTCAGCGAGCTGTTCGACTGAGCCGGCCGGCGCCCGCGGACCTGCACCTCAGAGGTGCTTGAGCATGCGGGTGTTGCCGAGCGTGTTCGGCTTGACGTGCGCGAGGTCGAGGAACTCGGCGACGCCCTCGTCGGGTGAGCGGATCAGCTGCGAGTACACGTCGGGGTCGACCACCTGCTCACCGATCGGCGCGAAGCCACGGCGCCGGAAGAACTCGACCTCGAACGTGAGGCAGAACAGGCGAGAGAGTCCGAGCGTCCTGGCGTTCTGCTCGAGCGCCTCGACGATCGCGCGCCCGACGCCGTGGTGCAGCCACTCGTCCACGACGATGAGCGTGCGGATCTCACCGAGGTCCTCCCACATCACGTGCAGGGCGCCGCAGCCGATGAGGTTGCCGTCGACGTCCTCTGCCACGACGAACTGCTGGGTCGCCTCGTACAGTACGACGAGGTCCTTGCCCAGCAGGATCCGCCGCTGCACCAAGGGCTCGAGCATCTCCTGGATTCCACGGACGTCGCGCGTGCGCGCCGGCCGCACCGTGATCGGCGCGGGAGCAGGCGAAGAGGTCACCCGTCCAGCGTAGAGCGCCGCCCGAGGCGGCCGTCGTCGAAGCGCCGGGCTCGATCGCCCGGATCAGGCCGCCCGGGCCCATCCAACCCCGTTCGAGCCCGGCCGTTTGACGCCCCCCGCACGAGAAGCCGGCTTGCCGGAGGTACGCAGAGGGCGATGCCGCGGCACGGGGCCGCGGGCATCCGCCCTTCGTCTGCTGGTTACGCGCCCGCTGCGAGATCGGGCGTCGCGCTGATCTCGCCGCGTGAGGCGACGCCGACGGCCACCTTCTCGCCGCGCGGGCCGTTCTCGAACACGAACTCGCCGTTCTCGGCATCCACCTTCACGTGGTCGCCCGCCTCGAGCTCACCGTGGAGGATCTTCTCCGAAAGGCGGTCCTCGACCTCGCGCTGCATCGCACGGCGCAGCGGCCGGGCGCCCAGTGCCGGGTCGAAGCCGATCTCGATCAGCTTCTCCTTCGCGGCCTGCGACAGCTCGATCGTCATGTCGCGGTCGAGCAGGCGCTCGGCGAGGCGCTTGGTGAACAGGTCCACGATCTGCACCAGCTCGGGCTTGGACAGCTGCGGGAACACGATGATGTCGTCGACGCGGTTGAGGAACTCGGGCTTGAAGTTGCGCTTGAGCTCTTCGTTGACCTTGCCCTTCATCCGGTCGTAGGTCGTGCCCTGATCGCCCTCGACCTGGAAGCCCACCGGGCCGCCGGCGATCGCCGACGAGCCGAGGTTGGTCGTCATGATGATCACGGTGTTCTTGAAGTCGACCACGCGCCCCTGACCGTCGGTGAGGCGACCCTCTTCGAGGATCTGCAGCAGCGAGTTGAAGATGTCGGGGTGCGCCTTCTCGATCTCGTCGAACAGCACGACCGAGAACGGCTTGCGACGCACCTTCTCGGTGAGCTGGCCGCCCTCTTCGAAGCCGACGAACCCGGGAGGGGCGCCGAACAGACGCGAGACGGTGTGCTTCTCACCGAACTCCGACATGTCGAGCGAGATCAGCGCGGCCTCGTCGTCGAACAGGAACTCGGCGAGCGCCTTGGCGAGCTCGGTCTTTCCGACGCCGGTGGGGCCGGCGAAGATGAACGAGCCGGACGGGCGCTTGGGGTCCTTGAGGCCCGCGCGCTGTCGGCGGATCGTCTTCGACAGGGCGGCGATCGCCTCCTCCTGGCCGATGACGCGCTGGTGCAGCGCCTTCTCCATGAAGACGAGGCGGCTCGACTCCTCCTCGGTCAGCTTGAAGACCGGGATGCCGGTGGCCTGGGCGAGCACCTCGGCGATCAGGCCCTCGTCGACCACCGCGTGGGTGGCGACGTCGCCCGAACGCCACTGCTTCTCGAGGCGCAGGCGCTCGGCGAGGAGTGACTTCTCCTCGTCCCGAAGGCCTGCGGCCTTCTCGAAGTCCTGGTCCTCGGAGGCCTGCTCCTTGTCTTGCCGGACCTTGGCGATCTTGTCGTCGAACTCGCGCAGCTCGGGCGGGCTCGACAGGATCGACAGGCGCAGGCGCGCGCCGGCCTCGTCGATCAGGTCGATCGCCTTGTCGGGCAGGAAGCGGTCCGAGATGTACCGGTCGGCGAGGTTCGCCGCGGCCACGATCGCGCCGTCGGTGATCTGCACCTTGTGGTGCGCCTCGTAGCGGTCGCGCAGCCCCTTCAGGATGTTGATCGCGTGCGGCAGGCTCGGCTCGGCGACCTGGATCGGCTGGAAGCGGCGCTCGAGCGCGGCATCCTTCTCGAAGTGCTTGCGGTACTCGTCGAGGGTCGTCGCACCGATCGTCTGCAGCTCGCCGCGGGCGAGCAGGGGCTTGAGGATCGAGGCCGCGTCGATCGCGCCCTCGGCGGCACCCGCACCCACGAGGGTGTGGATCTCGTCGATGAAGACGATGATGTCACCGCGCGTGCGGATCTCTTTCGTGACCTTCTTCAGCCGCTCCTCGAAGTCACCGCGGTAGCGGGAACCGGCGATGAGCGAGCCGAGGTCGAGCGAGTACAGCTGCTTGTCTTTGAGCGTCTCGGGCACGTCGCCCTTGACGATCGCCTGAGCGAGCCCCTCGACGACAGCTGTCTTGCCGACGCCCGGCTCGCCGATCAGCACCGGGTTGTTCTTGGAGCGGCGCGACAGGATCTGCATGACGCGCTCGATCTCCTTCTCGCGCCCGATCACCGGGTCGAGCTTGTTGTCGCGCGCGGCCTGCGTCAGGTTGCGGCCGAACTGGTCGAGCACCTGAGAACCTCCCTGGGTGCTTCCCTGGGTCTGCTCCCCCGCGCCGGTGGCGACGCCCGCGGGCTCCTTGCCCTGGTAGCCGCTCAGCAGCTGGATGACCTGCTGGCGCACCTTGTTCAGGTCGGCGCCCAGCTTCACGAGCACCTGTGCGGCGACGCCCTCGCCCTCGCGGATGAGGCCCAAAAGAATGTGCTCCGTGCCGATGTAGTTGTGGCCGAGCTGCAACGCCTCGCGAAGCGACAGCTCGAGCACCTTCTTGGCACGGGGGGTGAACGGGATGTGGCCGGTCGGCTGCTGCTGCCCCTGGCCGATGATGTCCTGCACCTGCTCGCGCACGGCGTCGAGCGAGATGCCGAGACTCTCGAGGGCCTTGGCGGCGACGCCCTCGCCCTCGTGGATGAGCCCGAGCAGGATGTGCTCGGTGCCGATGTAGTTGTGGTTCAGCATCTTCGCCTCTTCTTGGGCGAGGACGACCACACGACGGGCACGGTCGGTGAATCTCTCGAACATCGTCTTTTCCTCCGGGGTGCACGGAGTGCGGTGATGCACTTCTGGCGCCTTACATCGAGGGTAACGACGCCGCCGGGAACGCATGGCCGTGTTCGCCGTGGGCATAGCGCGACCCCGTCGGGCTCGACAGGCGACGGATGCCTTGCGCCGAGGCATTCGCCTGGTTATCGTTTTTCGATACCAACGTTTATCGATATGGGGTGTGCGTGATGTGGTGGTCGCAGTGGGGCTTCATGGTGATGTGGGTCGTGCTGCCGATCGTCGTCGCGACGACCGTGGTCGGCGTGGTGGTGCGAAGCCGCCGCACTCGGCAGGCTGGCGGGCTGTCGCGTCTGGAGGAATGGGTGGTCGCGCTCGTCGGGACCGGCGCCCTGCTCGTCGCGGCCGGCAGCATCGCGGCGCTGACCGCATCCGGCATCCAGACCTTCGCATCCGACCCGTCCCACGTCCGCGGGTTCACGATCGGAAGCGTCGCGGCGCCCACGTTCGCGGAGAGGTCGAGCGCCGTCGTCGACGCGGGCTACGAGAGCGCATGGCTGGACGTGACAGGACTGCCGGTCGGAGCCAGGTGGTTGCTCTACCTCGAAGTGGCGCTCCCGATCCTGGCTGCGCTCGCGATCGGCGTTGCGACGGCCTGGCTCGCGATCGGCCTGCTGCGCGGGCGCCCCTTCGTGCGGTCGCTGCCGAACGTCGTCGGCGTCGCCGCAATCGCGGTGATGGTCGGCGGTCTCGGCTCCCAGGCCATGGCGTTCCTGGCCCGTGGCGCGACCATCGAATTCCTCGGCCCTCGGGTGATCACGGCCGGCGACAAGGGCGACGGGCCGTACGAGGGACTGGCGATGTCACTGACCCTCGACCTCGCCCCGATCGGCTGGGCTTTCGGGCTTGCGCTCGTCGCGGCCGCGTTCCAGATCGGCACTCGCATGCAGCAGGACACGGAGGCCCTGGTGTGAGCCCGGCCGACGACGAGGGTCCGAGCGGGGTCCACTGCCGGCTCGACGAGCTCCTCGAAGCGCGCGGCATGACCCTCACGCGCCTGTCGGAGCTCGTGGGGGTCTCGGTCGTGAACCTGTCGATCCTCAAGAACGACCGGGCTCGCGCGATCCGCTACTCGACGCTCTCGGCCATCTGCCGCGCGCTCGACTGCGAGATCGGCGATCTGCTCGTGCGCGCCGACTGAGCAGCCGCGGGGTCGCGCTGCAGTTTCCTGCACGGGCTGCGTCGCGCGACAGTGCGGTTGCAGGAATGTGCAGCGCAACCGGCGCGAAATGCCGCGGTTGCAGCAAGCTGCCGCGCCCGCCGTCCCGCCCAGCCGCAGAGGGATGACGGATGCCGCGGGCCGCGGCATCCGTCAACCACCGAGTCAGTCGTGGCCGATGATGGGAACGCGGACGTTGTCGAACTCGCCGCCGGTGAGGATCGCCAACACCTCGGCGTCGTCGTCGAGCGCGGAGTCGTCGGGCACCTGGGCGACAGCGCCGCGCGGCGCCATGTCCATCGTGCAGACCTGGTCGGCGGGCAGTGCGGCGAAGGTCACCGTGACTTCGGTCGGCGAGGTGACCTCGGCCGACTCGAGTGTCGGCGCACACGACGACGAGCCCCACGACAGGATGACCAACTGTCCGTCGTCGGCCCAGCCCGCGCTCGGGAGGTAGTCGGTCTCACTGCTGGGGTCGAGTCCAGCGACGCCATCGAGATCGGTGTCTCCCTGGTAACCCTCTCCGGTCACGCGGATCTCGAGCTCCTGCGTCGGGTCGACGCCCTCCGGCAGCGCGACGATCGTGGCCCGGGGCACCAGGTCGTGGGTGCACGCGGTGGCTTGCTGCGGCTCGACGAGCTCGACCTGCAGCACGCCGTCCGCGAACGCGACATCGCCCGCGGTGGGCACGCACGTGGACGAGCCGAGAGTGACCACTCCCACCATGCGTCCGTTGTCGAGCCAGGCCGCCGACACGTCCGAATCCGGCATCGAGTCGTCCGTCGTCGCGGACGGCGACGGGCCCGATCCTGCGGGCGTTGCGCACCCGGTCAGGATTCCGGCTGCCAGCAGCGCCAGACCCAACCCTGCGGCGAGTGAACGGGAACGAGCGGTCATGGGGGCCTCCTCGAGAACGCGGATGCCCGAGCGCGCGGCATCCGTCCACCTTCATGGTGCCGCAGATCGGCTCTGAATCTCATCACGCCGATCACGTGGAAGTCACGATTCGCCGGGAGAACGCCCTACTGCAGTGCCGACGTGAGCCGCGCGAGGTTGTCGAGCACGGTCGAGCGCAGCGGCTGCTTTTCCCACTCGTCGAGTGTCAGCTCGCGCGAGAGCGACCGATAGGTGTCTTCGACATCGCGCATCTCGCGCACGAACTCCTCGCCGCGAACGAGCAGCGAGATCTCCATGTTGAGACCGAACGAGCGCATGTCCATGTTGCTCGAGCCGATGATCGCGACCTCGTCGTCGATCGTGAGGCTCTTGGTGTGGAGGATGAAGGGCTTCTCGTACATCCAGATCTTCACGCCGGCACGCAGCAGCGCCTCGTAGTAGCTGCGCTGCGCGTGGTAGACGATCGCCTGATCGCCTTCCTCCGACACGAACAGCTCGACGTGGATGCCGCGCTGGCACGCCGTCGTGATCGCCAGCAGCAGCGCCTCGTCGGGCACGAAGTACGGGCTCACCACGATGATCTGCCTGTTCGCGGCGTACAGAAGCGCGGCGAAGAGCTTGAGGTTGTTCTCGAACTCGAAGCCGGGACCGGACGGCACGATCTGACAGTCCAGGTCGCCGGGGCCCGCTTTGACATCGAACAGGTCGATCTCGTCGGTGAGCACCTCGTCGGTCTCGCTGTACCAGTCGCTGAGGAAGACCGCGTTGACCGATGCCACGACCGGGCCCTCGATGCGCGCCATGAGGTCGACCCAGTGCAGGCCTCGGCGGATGTTCTTCTTGAGGTTGTACGTCGAGTCGGTGATGTTCTGCGAGCCGGTGAACGCCACGCGTCCGTCGATGACGAGGAGCTTGCGATGGTTGCGCAGGTCGGGCCGCTGGTATTTGCCCTTGAACGGCTGCACCGGGAGCATGAGGCGCCACTGCGCCCCCATCGCGTCGAGGCGCCTGAGCGTGCTGCGGTACTTCGGCTTGCCGCGGTTGGCCCAGTGGTCGAGCAGCACGCGCACCGTCACGCCCCGGGCGGCGACCTCTTCGAGAGCGCGGAAGAGGTTGTCGGTCGCGGCATCCGCCTGGAAGATGTAGAACTCGATGTGCACGTAGCGCTCGGCCTGGCGGATGGCGTCCGCCATCGCGTCGAGGCTCTCCTGGTAGTCCGAGATGATGTGCGCCGCGTTGTCGCCGGCGAGGGGCATCGCACCCAGGTTGCGGTTGAGCGTGACGAGTGATGTGAACCACTGCGGCGCGTGCGGGCGGAGGGTGCCGAAATCGAGCGACGCGCTGGTGTCGTGGATGTAGTCGTTGATGCGCGCCTGCTTGCGACGGCGCGTGCGCGGCAGCCGCGGATTGCCGATCAGCAGGAACAGGAAGACGCCGATGATCGGGATGAAGTAGATCGCCAGCAGCCACGCCATCGCCGCCGTCGGCCGGCGGTTGCGCGGCACGATGATGATCGCCGCGATGCGGATGGCGAGATCGACGACGAAGACGACCACGACCCACCACGTCGCATCGAACGTGATGGTGATCACCCTGTCTCCTCCGCGTTCCCCCGACTGCGTGTGCCCAGCGTACTGGGCACCACCGTCACGACTCGGATGCGGAGGCGGAGGATGCGGACGCCGCGGCGGGTGTCTGGGCCGGAAGCCCGCGCTTCGCGCGCTCCTGGGCCTCGATCTTGGCGTACTGCCGCCGCTCGTTGCGGTCGGCGAAGATCACGCTGCGCAGGATGAAGAAGAAGAGCGCGCTGACGACCACGGTCGGAAGCAGCGTCCACACGACTGCGACCCAGTAATCGTCCATGTGCTCCAGGATACGCGGTGGGAGCGGGCTCGCATCCCGCGGCGGCTCCTCCCCAGGCGACCGATGCGGCGAGCCGGCGACGCTCCCCTGTGGAGAACGGCTCGCACGCCCCGCCGACGGCGAGAGTCGTTCACCATGACCAGCACGATCGTGAAAGCCGCGGATGCCGCGCAGTTCCTGTCCTTCGTTCCCCGCCTCCTCGGATACCACCCCGCGCAGAGTCTCGTGGTGATCCCGTTCCGCGGATCGCGCAGTCTCGGCGCGATGCGCTTCGACCTTCCGCACGACGCCGGGGCGGTGGACCGCGTCGCCTCCACCGTGATCGGCATGGTGTGCCGGCTTCCGGACGCCGACGCGGTCGCGGGGATCGTGTACTGCGACGCCGGGTTCGGGGAGGGCGAGAGCATGCCGCACCGCAGCCTCGCCGACGCACTGGCACGTCGCGCCGACGCGTGCGGACTGCGCGTCTCGGATCTGCTGTGCGTCGCCTCCGATGCGTGGGGCTCGTTCATCGACCCGGGGTCGCCGGCCGCGGGGCGATCGCTGTCGGAGCTGGCGAGGGAGTTCGACGAGCTCGCAGGCCTGCCCGCACCAGGCGGCGACCAGGCCTCCGGCGCAGACCTCCCTGCGACCGATCCCGCCGAACGCGAGCGGGTCGGGCGGGCGCTCATCGCACTGGGGCAGGCGGTCACGCTGCTGTGCGGCGACGGCCAGCAGGCCGAGGCTGCGGGCGTCGAGACCGGCGGAGCGGAGGCCGAGCACGGGTTCCGCGGCACGACGTCTGCCGACCTCGCGCCCGCACC
>NZ_RRYE01000519.1 GCF_004010105.1 Microbacterium sp. CPCC 204701 | reverse complement strand
CCCCGTCGCCGTTCCCGAGCCCCCGGCCGCACCCGAGCATCCCGTCGCTGCTCCTGAAGCGCCCGGCGCAACGACGGACGCCCGAGCCGCACCGCCGTCCGCCGCGCAGCCGGAGCGGGCACCCGCACCTGCGCCCACCCCCGGAACAGCGGGCGACGCGCTCGTGCTGCGCGGCGTGACGAAGCGGTTCGGCAGCACGCATGCCGTCGAAGGCATCGACCTCACGGTTCCCGCGGGCACCTTCTACGGGCTGGTCGGTCCCAACGGGGCGGGCAAGACGACGACGCTGTCGATGATCGCGGGTCTGCTCGAGCCGGACCGCGGCACGATCCGCGTCGGGGAGATCGACGCCACGGCCAAGCCCCTCGCGGCGAAGAAGCTCATGGGTGTGCTGCCGGACCGCCTGCGCACGTTCGACCGGCTCACCGGACGCCAGCTGCTCTACTACTACGGCGTGCTCCGCGGACTTCGGCCGGCCGTCGTCGAGAGCCGCACCGCCGACCTCGCGCGGGCATTCGACCTGGAGGACGCACTCGGGCGCAGCGTCTCGGACTACTCGGCGGGCATGCTCAAGAAGGTCATGCTCGCGGGCGCGCTCATCCATTCCCCGCGACTGCTGGTTCTGGACGAGCCGTTCGAAGCCGTCGATCCGGTCTCGAGCGCCGTCATCCTCGACATCCTCTCGACCTACGTGGCGCACGGCGGCACGGTGATCCTCTCCAGCCACGGCATGGACCTCGTCGAGCGAGTGTGCTCGCGTGTCGCGGTGATCGTGGCCGGTCAGGTGCTCGCCGAGGGCACGGTCGACGAGGTGCGCGGCGAGCTCACCCTCGAGCAGCGCTTCGTCGAGCTCGCCGGCGGCCTCAGCGACGTGGAGGGCCTGGAGTGGCTGCACACGTTCTCCGACTGAGGCTCGCACTGCTCTTCGGCGCGCTTCGCGGCGACGTCCGTCACGTGGTGCGCGTCGTCGCCGCGCTCGTGGTGCTGGCCGCCGCGACCGCCGCCGCATGCTGGGCGATGCTCACGATGCGCGATGCCGACCCCGATGCCGTCCTCGCGGTGACCGTGCTCGGCGGCGCCGGGGTGACCCTCGGCTTCGCACTGGCACCGCTCATCGCCGGCGTGGAGGATCCGCTCGACCCGCGGCGATTCGCGCTGTTCGGGTTGAGTCGGGGGCGCCTCGCGGTCGTCCTCGCGGCGGTCGGCCTTATCAGCGTTCCCATCATGGTGCTGACCGCGGTCTCGGTGTGCGCCGCGATCGTGTGGGCCGATCACGGCGTGCCGGCCGTGGTCGCAGCGAGCGGAATCGTGCTGGGCATCCTGACGTGCGCCCTGCTCGCACGCGTGTGCATGGCGCTCACGGCGCTGTATCTCCGCGATCGCCGCTCGCGCGAGCTCTCAGGTCTGTTCGTGCTGGTGGTGCTCGTCGTCCTGGTCCCCGTCGGGGTCTTCCTCGCGTCGCTGGAGTGGCGGCGCGCGGTGCCGCCACAGCTCCTCGAAGCGGTGTCAGCGCTGGCGGTCACCCCGCTCGGCGCCGCCTGGGCGCTGCCGGGGCGGGTCGCGGCCGGAGGCGACGCGGGTCTCCCCGGAGTCGTGGCGGTCGCGACCGTTGCCGTGCTCGCGCTGCTGTGGGCGTGGGCGGTGAAGCGGCTGCTCACCACGACC
>NZ_RRYE01000518.1 GCF_004010105.1 Microbacterium sp. CPCC 204701 | reverse complement strand
CGGCGTCGGCGGCCGCCTCGCCGCCCCATCCCGAGCCGGGGTCGCCCCGTCCGCCGGTGTCCGCCGGCGCGGCATCTGCGCCCGTGTCGGTGCCGCCGGGGTCTGCCGCGTCGGCGGCATCGTCCTGAGCCGAGCCGTCCTGGTTGCCCTCGTCGTGCGCGAGAGGCGGGGCGAGGAACGCGCTCACGAGCGTCGAGCCGATGACGTAGCCGACCACGGTGCCGAGGATCGACGAGCCGAGCATCGATCCGAACGACGGTCCTTGCCGCTGCGGCCCGAGCGTGCGCTCCATGAACCCGGGGTTCATGTACTCGCCCCGTGTCGCCGCCCGCGCCATGGACTGCGGATCGCTCGACCGCGGCTGCTCGGACGCCGGCAGGCCCGCCGAGAGGTCGGCGAGCACCTGCTGCCGCTGCGGCTCGGTGAGCTTCGCGAACGCCTCGGCGTGGACCTGTTCGATCGTCTCGGGCGGGGCCGTGCGCAGCAGGTACCGGTAGCGCTCGATCGCGAGCTCGTCCTGGCTGGGCGGAGGCTGGATGGACCCCTGGCGGCCGTGCGCGTTCTGGGGCACCGGAGGCGTGGGACGGTCCGCGTCGTCCCCGCCGATCAGTCGGTCCAGGAATGCCATGTGTCCTCCGTCGTGTGCGTGGCTCGTCACGCTAGGCGCGGTTCCTTTGAAGCGGCTGGACGCCGCGCCGCGGGTCAGCCGTGCGCGGCGACGGCTTCGCTCATCCACCGGGCGTGCAGCGCCCATGGATCATCGACCCCGGCCGCCATGGCGTCGATGTGCCGAGCGATCCCGTCGCTCAGCCGGAACCACTCGGTACGGGAGAACCGATCGCCGGCGAACTGCGCGTGCCGCCGCTGCTCCAGCGCACGGCCGCCGCGTTCGAAGGCGAGCAGCTCGTCGTGCCAGATCGCCGCCAGCCGCAGCCGCGGGTTCGAGCTCGTGCCGATCTTGACCCTCTCGCCGAACCGCACGTAGTACACGACGTCGACGCGCGGCGGCGGCAGCTCGGCGTCGGGCAGGTCGCCGTGACGCCATTCGCACGTGGCGCACAGCCAGCCCGAACGGTACCGCACGCCGAGCCGGGATCCGCACAGCAGACAGGGCGACGGCAGCACGTCGGCGACGCCGTGCTCGGCGTCCGCCCAGTCGGATGCCATGGTCAGATGACCTTCGCACAGCGACACCGGGGCGCCGCGCGGCACGGCGCCGCGGCATCCGTCGCCGGATGCCAGGCAGTGCCGAATGGAACCGTTGGAGGGCACGGGCTGAGCGTACGCGGACCCTCGGACACCACGGCTGCGACCGGGCTCGGTGCGCTTCGATGTATCGCGGGCGGGCGCGAGGCCCTCTTCGCGACATGGATACGTCAGCGACGGCGCACCGGGCGCCGATCCGAACGACAGGCCGCGCGACGGGTGCGGTGCTCAGGTACGCCGGAATGGTGTCGCTCGCAGTGGTGAGCCTCGGCCTCGCATCGTGCGGCGAGTACACCCCCGGGGCCGACTCCGATCCGCCGACCAGTCAGGCGCCGCGCGACCGCACCGATCGGCCGGGCGGCGGGTCCGGCTCCCCCGATCGGCCGGACGACCTCGCGGACACCCCACCGGGGAGCGGCGACCCCGGCGACCCGGACGACGGTCCGAGCGCGGGGCCGG
>NZ_RRYE01000517.1 GCF_004010105.1 Microbacterium sp. CPCC 204701 | reverse complement strand
CGACGCGAGGAACCGGTCGCGCTCGCGCTCGAACAGCGCGGGGTCGCCGGCGAGCCGGAACGCGGCCGAAAGGAAGTTGTCGTCGGACGCGTTCTCTTCCAGGCGGCGCACCAGGTAGCTGATCGCGACGTCGAACTCGTCGGGGTGAACCACCGGCACATACAGCAGCACCGGACCGACCTCGCGCGAGACGACGTCGACCTGCCCCTGCGCCATGCCGAGCAGCATCTCGAAGTCGATCGAGTCGCGGACCCCCGAAGCGCCGGCGAGCAGCCACGCGTACGCGATGTCGAAGAGGTTGTGTCCCGCCACCCCGAAGCGCACCGACTCGGTCGTCTCGGGCTGGAGGGCGTGCCGCAGGCAGCGGATGTAGTTCGCGTCGGTGTCGACCTTCGCGTCGTACGTCGCCGTCGACCAGCCGTGCATCACGGCATCGACGTGCTCCATGGCGAGGTTCGCACCCTTGACGAGCCGCACCTTGATGCGGGCGCCGCCGGCCGCGACACGCTCGTGCGCCCACGCCGTGAGCTCCTGCAGGGCGGGGAGCGCGTCGGGCAGGTATGTCTGCAGCACGATGCCGGCCTCGAGCTGCCGCAGCCGCGGATCCTCCAGGAGGCGCGTGAAGACCGCGATCGTGAGGTCGAGGTCGCGGTACTCCTCCATGTCGAGGTTGATGAATGTGGCGTCGGAAGCGGCCGTGAGGTACAGCGGCAGCAGTCGCTCGACGACCTTCTCAACGGTCTCGTCGAACGCCCACATCGAGATGTGGCTGACGATGGCCGAGACCTTGACCGAGACGTAGTCGACGTCGGCCCGGCGGATGAGATCGTGGATCCCTTCGAGCCGGCGAAGCGCCTCCGCCTCGCCCAGCACGGCCTCGCCGAGAAGGTTGAGGTTGAGCCGCGCCCCGCGCTCGCGAATCGCGGCGATCGACGCCCCCAGCTTCTCGGGGCGGGCGTCGACGATGAGGTGTCCCACGATCTCGCGGAAGGCACGCCGGGCGATCGGCACCACCGGAGTGGGAAGCACGGGCGCGACGGCTCCGCCGACCTGCACGGCACCGCGGAGGTACCACGGCAGGAACTCCGGGACGAGCGGGGCGATGCGATGCAGCTGAGCCGCCGCAGCGGCCAGGCTCTCGGGGCGCATCACGCCGTCGACGAATCCGATCGTGAACGGCAGGCCCTTCGGATCCTCGAGCACGCCGGCGAGTCGCTGGGCTGCGGGGTCGACATCGACGTCTGCGCTCTCGGCGATCCACCGCTCGGCGAGCGCCACCGCATCCACGGCGAGGTCGTCGCCGGGAGCGGGGCGGTCGGTGTCGCCCGGGTACGGGTCGGTCACCATGAGCCCAGCCTAGGGTCTCGTGCGACACCCGACGCGGATCTGCGTCGGGTGGTGATGGCCGGTCCCGCGGTGCCGGGCACGGCCGGGCTCATCCGGCGTCGTCCTGGATCGACGGCCGGTGGATGCGACCGGTCAGGCGCGTTCGGGATGATCGCGCTGATCGGTGCGGTCGGTGCGTGTCGGGGGGTTCACCACTTCGTCCGACGCGACCTCGTCGCGGTGAGCGCCGCCGTCGTGGTGAGCGTCGCCGTCGCGCCGGTACTCCCGCCGGAGGCCGTCATCGCTCACGCCCACGGGCCGTTCCGCCGGGGCGCCGCCGC
>NZ_RRYE01000516.1 GCF_004010105.1 Microbacterium sp. CPCC 204701 | reverse complement strand
GCGGCGGCCGCCTGCGCGTACGAAGAGACGGCGCGCGCACGCGTCTCGTCGACGTTCGCAGCGACCGACCGCAGCATCCAGCCGAGCGTCAGCAGCACGCCTCCGAGGATCAGCGCGAACGACACGTCGAGGCCGAGGGCGATCCAGAAGTCTGCCGCGAAGCCGCCCTGGACGAGCCGAACGAAGTAGAACAGAAGCGGCGCGAGGATCATCCACGCGATCTGGAGCGGGAAGGGGAACGCGAGCACGGCTGCCAGCGTGGCCAGGTTCACCAGATACCAGATCCACGGCTCGTCGAGCGTCTCGGGGGTGATGCCGGCGGTCGCGATCGGCCACGACGCGAGCGCCAGGACGTAGACGAGGGCGAAGACGCCGGAGGCGACGCGCACTGCACGGCCGATGGCGCACGCGAGCAGCATGAACGCCAGGCTCCCGAACACCGCGATCATGAGGGGGCCGCGCCACTCCGGACGCTCCTGCGTCGATCCGAGCGCCGCGATGAGCGCCTGCGTGCCGATGATGACCGACCCCGACGCGGCGGCGATCGAGATGATCCGCTCCACGCGCGAGCGGGTGAACGACCCGATGCCCGCGGTCGCTTCCCGTGAGCGCGGGATCTGCGCCCACGCGGTGTCGAGCACCGTCTGGCCGTCAGCCACCACGCGCGATGTCTCCCGCGTCCGCCGCGGATTCGGTGAGAAGTCCGTCCTCCATGGCGCGCCTGAGCAGGTCGACCTTCGTGGGCGCGGGTCGCCCGACCTCGACGTACTTGACGCGCACGCGGGTGATGTTCTCCTTGGCCGTCGAGTACGCGACTCCGAGCCGCTCAGCGACGACCTTGAGCGGAAGCCCGGCGGCGTACAGTCGCAGCACCTCGCGCTCGCGCGCGGAGAGCTGGGCGTCGGCGAACTCACGGTCGCCCTCGACGGCGCTGGCCCACTCCACGTTGTTCAGCGGCTCGCCGTCGGCGACGGTGCGCACCGCGGCGATGACGTCGTCGATCGGCGAGGACTTGCTGACCACGCCCGCCGCCCCGGCGGCGAGCGCTTCGCGCACCGCGGCGGGCCGGTCGGCGACGCTGTGGATGATCACGCTCGAGCCGTCGAGAACGAGACGCCGGACGTTCTCGGTGACAGTGGTCCCGTCGCCGAGCGTCAGGTCGAGCACGACCACGTCGGCAGGCGCGGCGCCGGCGGAGGCGCGCCACTTCACGTACTCGGTGACAGTGTTCCCCGAGAACACGACCTCTTTGGTGCGGGCGCGCGCGCACGCGGCCTCGAGTCCGAGCCGCACCGACTCGTGGTCGTCGATGAGAGCCACGCGCGTCATGCCGCCAGCCTACCCACGCGGGGTGGCGCGGGTGAGCGTGGCGATGGCCTCGACGTGGTGCGAGTTGGGGAAGAGGTCGACGGCGTCGATGCGCGCGGGCTCGTAGCCCATGGCGCGGAAAGTCCCGATGTCGCGCGCGAGCGCGACGGGGTCGCACGCGACGTAGACCACCGTCGCCGGCGCGAGCTGCGCGATGTGCTCGACCACCTCGCGTCCGGCTCCCGAGCGGGGCGGGTCGAGCAGCACGACACCCCGCGACAGCCGTTCGCGTTCGCCGGCGGATGCCTCGGCCGCGAGCCGCGCGAGCCACCGGTCGACGCGCCCGGTCTCGGCGCGGGCG
>NZ_RRYE01000515.1 GCF_004010105.1 Microbacterium sp. CPCC 204701 | reverse complement strand
CGCCGATCCAGCCGCGGTGGCCCGCGATCACGTCACGCGCGACGGCCAGCTGGCGGTCGGCGTCGTCGATCGCATGGCGCACGTGCTCGAGCGGCGGGATCGGCCTGGCCGCGCGCTCGCGGGCCACCGCGATCGCCTCGTCCAGGGCGGAGTTCGCCTCGCGCAGACGCGAGAGCTGTTCGAACGGGTCGGTGTTCACGCCCGCGGCGGGCAGGGCGGCCAGCGCTGCCTGCAGCTCGCCGATCGCCGCGCTGACGGTGGGGGAGTGCGGCTCCTTCAGGGCGACTGCGATGTCGCCGCGGGAGTCCTCCACGATGGCGGCGAGCGTCGACTCGGCGCGCAGCGCCTCGACCTCGAACGTCTCGACCGCGTCCAGCAGGGTCTCGGCGCGGCGCACAGACTCCATGGCCGCCTCGAGCGCCATGTTGGCCTGCTCGCGCTGTCCGGCCTCGCGGCGGCGTTCGGCCACGCCGGCGCTGTGCTCGGCGAACCCGAGCAGCTGCTCGGCCTCGATGGGGTTCGCCTCGATCTGCGTCAGGGCGTGCGCCGAGTACCGCGCGCTCATGCGCTGGACGGTCGAGCGGGCATCGGGCACCCGCAGGCGCAGGCGCGCGGCATCCGCCCTCACCTTGGCGATGATCTCGGGCGCGCGGCGGGCGCGCTCGATCCGAGCCGCGAGAGCGTCGGTGCGGTCGTCGAGCAGATCCTCGGCCCACTCGCACAGCTGCGAGATGCGGGCGTTGCGAGTGCGCAGCTCTTCGCGGGTGTCGGGGATCTCGTCGTGGTTGAGCTGGTGCAGGTGGAACGCCTCCTGCAAGTGGGTGCGCACGGCATCGAGCGCCTCGCGCAGTTCGCGCGTCGCCTCGGGGCCGAGCTCCGCCTCGGCGAAGACGAGCTCGTCGGTCGTCAGGCGGATGCGCTCGTCTGCGGCGACCAGCGCCTTCTGGGCACCTCGCGCGAGATCCGCGTCCTGTGCATCCAGCTCTTCCTGCTCACGCTTGCGCTTGCCCCAGAATCCGGCCATGGATCGATCCTACGGGCGTGGCTGGGAGCAAGCTGGCGGGAGAGGACGAGTCGGAGCCTCGTTCGCGCACAGCGTTGCCGACGGCTGGGTGCTGCGCGTGCGCGGCGGGCTCAGATCACGTGCTCGCCGTGACCACGCGCCGTCGGCGCAACGAAGCGCGGGTTCGACGAGAGCACGTGAAGCGGCCGACGGATGCCTCAGCCCTCGCCGCGCTTGTAGCGGGGCTTGCGGTCGCCGCCGTCGCGGACGCTCGGGCGGTGCGGGCCGCGGTCGTCGCGGTACGGCTTTCGCTCACCGTCGGTGCGCCGCTGCGGGCGGCCCGAGTCGGGGCGCAGCTCGATGAGCTGTCCTGAGATGCGGGTGTCGGAGAGCCGGTCGAGCGTCTCGCGCGACAGGTTCGCCGGCAGCTCGACGAGCGAGAAGGCGGGCATGATCTGGATCGCTCCGAAGTCGTCGCGGCGGAGCCCCCCCTCGTTCGCGAGGGCGCCGACGATCTGGCGCGGCTCGACGCGGTGGCGCTTGCCCACCGCGATGCGGTAGGTCGCGAGGCCCTCGCGCGGAGCGCGACGTTCCGGGCGTTCGCCGCGCTCGGGACGGTCGGGGCGATCGCCTCGGTCGCGGTCGGTGCGCTCCCGGCGCTCACGCGG
>NZ_RRYE01000514.1 GCF_004010105.1 Microbacterium sp. CPCC 204701 | reverse complement strand
CACGCGGTCGAACTCGCCGACGCCGGTCGTGCGACGCGGGGCGTCGGTTGTGTCGATGTGCGTGATCGGTCGCGCCGCGCGTGCGGCTCCGGGCGACACCGGAGTCACCGACCGTGTGATGCCGGTCTGCTCGGCGGCCTCGACCACCGTGCCCCACTGCTGGCACTCGCCGCAGCGCCCGACCCACTTGATCGTGGTCCACCCGCACTCGGTGCAGCGATAGGGCGCGGTCTGCGTCGGGCGTCGGGCTGCGGCCATGGCTTCACTGTACGGCGGGCAAGCGACATCGCCCGTGACGGATGCCTCGGGTCGAGGCATCCGTCGTCATCCCCTGGTGAGGGCTCAGCCGATCGCTGCCGCGAGAGCCTCGAACACCGCGGGCGCCGGAACTTCGCCCGAGGCAAGCGGCACGTCGCTGTTGACCATGACGACGATGGTGGTTTCGTCGTCGTAGCTGTGGAACACGGACGTCGTGAATCCCGGGATCGTGCCGGAGTGTCCCCAGTAGCCGTCTGCGCGCTGGCCCCAGCCGAGCCCGTAGCCGCTCTCGTCGTCGTTCGGGGGAGGCGACGACAGGATCGAGTCTCGCCGGACCTGCTGAAGCTCCGGCGTCAGAACGCCCTCGCCCGAGAACATCGCGTGCGCCCACAGCGTCAGATCGTCGAGCGTCGAGATCACCTCACCGGCGGCGTTCCCGAAAGACGGGTTCCAGTCGGTGGCATCGGTCGTGGTGCCCGCGGGCTGCCCCTGCGCGGTGATTCCGACCAGGTGCGGCTCGAGGATCGCCGCCGAACCCGCCGGGTACACAGTGTCGTCCATGCCGAGGGGCCCGAACAGCCGGTCCTCGAACACATCGCCCAGGGGTTGGCTGAGCACCTGCTCGATGACCATGCCGAGCAGGATGTAGTTGGTGTTGGAGTACTGCCACACCTCCCCGGGCTCCCCAGCGAGGGGCAGCTGCTTCGCGTAGTCGAGAAGCTGCTGCGGCGTGAAGACGACGCTCGGGTCTCCGAAGTACGCTGCCGCCCACTGCGGATCGAGGGAATACGACGGGATGCCGCTCGTCATGTCGGCGAGCTGCCGCAGCGTCGCCGTGCCGTTCGGCGAGTCGGGGACGTACTGCGAGATCGGGTCGTCGAGCGACACCAGGCTTTCGCCCACCAGCTGGAGGAGGATCGTCGCCGTCATGGTCTTGGTGAGGCTGCCGATCCGCGTGTGGTCGTCGGGCGCCGGCGCGGTGTCACCGCCGGGGGCGGAGGCCCCGGACGTTCCGGTCCACGTGCCGTCCGGCGTGATCACGCGCGCCGCGACACCGGGGAATCCGCCATTGCTGCGCGTGTCGTCGAGTGCCGACTGCAACGCCGTCGCCGTGTCGACGGCGATGCCCGTCCCAGGCGCAGTCGCAGTCGACTCCGTCTCGGGCGCCGTCGAGAGTGCCGGTGCGGCGCATCCGACGGCGCTGAGTGCGACCACGAGGGTCGCTGCCGCCCAGGCGGCGCGCGCAGGCCGATCTCTGCGAAGTGGGCGCACGATGATTCCCCCGATTCGTCGACTGCTGCCGACGCTATCGGTCGCCGCACCGTCCGGCACGGGACCTGGATCCCCACGGGGTGTACGGGCGACCGCGGTCGCGGCATCCGTTCGCCGTCGCGCCGGCGCAGGCCCGCTACGCCGAGCGAGGCGCTCCCGCGCGCCC
>NZ_RRYE01000513.1 GCF_004010105.1 Microbacterium sp. CPCC 204701 | reverse complement strand
CGGCCGCCGCCGGCGGCGCACGCGCAGCACGGTGCGCGCGATGCCGATCACGAGGAGCGCGCCGGCGACGGTCGCGAGGGCGGCGATGCCGACGCCCTCCCATTCGGCCCACACGTTGACGCGCACGGTCTGCGGGTCGCTGATCGCGACGAAGGTGGGACTGCGCAGCTGCAGCGCGAGGGTCACCTCGCCGCGCCCGACGCGCGCCTGAACGGGCACCTCGACGCGCGTGTTGCTCTGCGGAGTGGCGACGATCGTCGTCTCGGTCTGGACGTCGAGGCGCAGGTTGTCAGGGGTCGTGTAGAGCACGAGGTTGACCGGGTACTCGAGGTCGTTGCGCACCCAGAACCGCAGCGCGGCATTGGAGCCGAAGAGGTCGCCGGGACTCGTGGGCAGCAGGGCGACCGAGTCGAGTGTCTCGGCAGTCGCCGCGCGATGGGCTGCGAGGGCGGTCGGCCACGCCTCGTCACCGACCCATCGGACGCCGAGCAGCTGCAGGAGCTCGGCGCGTTCGGGCCCGGTGAGCAGGCTCGGGTCGTCGAGGATCGTCGCGAACCGGGCGACCTCGCTCTCGTCCGCAAGGAGAGCGGATGCCGCCGCCGCGCGGTCGGGCGGGGCCGCGATGTCGGTCAGCTCGACGGGGTCCGCCTCGCTCGCGGCGAGGCTCGCGAGAGTGCGGGGCGTGAGGTTCGGCGCCGCGGTCGCGGTCGCGATGGCGGTGGACAGGCCCACTCGGGACCGTGCGTCGTCTCGCCCGAGCGTGACCAGGAGCGCGCCGTCGGACTCGGAGACGGCGAAGTCGAGGTACGCGGCCGCCTCGGTGAGCGCCGCTCCTCGCAGCCACGACGCCTCACGCAGCGATGCTTCGTGCAGTGCGGCAGAGACGGCCTCGTCGTACACCAGCACGCCGGCGTCGCCGATGCGTCCGCGCGCGCCCACGGTCTCGTCGCGCGCGCCCGGGGTCGTGGTGGTCGACGGCACGATCGCGAGTGACGAGCTGTCGTCCTCGCCCAACTCGCCGAGCCGTGTCACGACCTCCGCGCCGGCGGTGCCGTCCGCCGGCCAGTAGATCCCGTCGCGCGACGGCTCGCCGATGGAGAGCAGCTGCTCGGTGTCGGGCAGCGGCGTCGCGGGGCCGGGAGTCGGCGTCGGGCTGGGAGTCGGGGTCGGGGTCGGGGTCGGGGATGCCGTCGCGTCCGGGAAGTCGGCCGGCGTCATGTAAGCCGAGAACGAGGTCGGCGTGAGCGGTCGCGGGAGTCCGGCCTCGAGCTGCGCGGTGACGTCGGCGTCACCGAACTGCAGCGCGAAGCGCGAGTTGGGCAGGGCCTCCAGCCGTTCCAGCCACGCGGTGGCTGATTCGGGGGCTGTCGTGCCCAGCACGCGGATCGCAGCCGGGATCGCGGGGTCGACGGCGAGGATGACCGCGGTACCGGTGACGGCGTCGAGCTGCGCGGTGAGGTCGCCGTCCGGGGCGGTGAGCACGGCGAGCTCGTCAGCGGTCAGCAGCCCGCCCTCGAGCGGCGCCGCCGTGACCGGGACGATGACGCCGATGCCGACCTCGGGCCGGTCGTCGGCGGGGACGATCATGACGCTCGTGGAGGTCGCCGTTCCCGACTCCGATGCAGAGGTCGCAGCGAGCGGGTAGACGCCGGGCGCAAGGCCGGCGAGAGCGGGGGAGTCCGCCGCCACCGTGATGGCGGCGACCTGCTCGGCCCCCGGCT
>NZ_RRYE01000512.1 GCF_004010105.1 Microbacterium sp. CPCC 204701 | reverse complement strand
GCGGTGCACCGGCCGCGGCATCCGTCTGCGCCGCGCCGTCGTCCGGCTGCGCGGCCGGTGCGGACACGGGAGGCGCGGCCGAGTGCGGGGGCTGCGCCGGGTACGGCGGATTCCCGGCATGCGGCTGCTGCGGGTACGCGGCGGGGTATGCCGGAGGCGCGGCCGGGTAGGGTCCCGGAGCGCCGTACATCGCAGTGCCGTACGCACCGGCCGATCCTCGCGGCGCGACGACGCGCCCGACATGCTCCCGGTAGGGGTCGGTCAGGCCGGTGGCTCCGGCATCCCGTCGCTCCACGTACGCGAGCAGGTCGAGGTCGAGCCCCTCGCGGCGCATGCGGCAGTCGATGTAGATGATGGCGGTCGCGGTCGCCTGCACGACGACGGCGACCGACTGCAGCAGCAGCGTCAGCGCCTGGGTGAGCAGCGCCGTCACGATCAGCCCGATGAAGGCGCTCGGCTCGGGGTCTCCGGTCGGGGCGATGATCGTGGTGAGGCCGACCGACAGGAACGAGAACGGGATGCTGATCACCTGAGCGACCGTCGCGAAGATCACGCCGATGACGAGGATGATGCCCAGCGCCGGCCAGAACCTGCCGCGCGTGAGCCTCCACGACCGCGACAGCCCCTGCAGGATCGTGGCGTGCTCGACGATGATCGCCGCCGGCACCAGCAGCAGCTTGATCATGAGCCACCAGGTGAGCGGGATCGCAGCGAGGATGAGGAGGACCGTGAGCACGATCGCGACAGGGGGAGCGAGCACGGCGACGCCGATCACGCCCGCCACGACGAGCACCACGAGCGCCATGACCGCGAGGACGACGAGCAGCGAGTAGCCGATGAGGCGCCACGCGATCGGCTTGACCTGGCGCCACAGCGCGCCGAGCGGAAGCTTCTCGGCGACCGCCGCGTGCGTCACCTCGACCACGACGATGCCCTGCACGATGACGCTGAGCGCGCCGGCCGCGAGCGACAGCACGATGCCGGCGACCGCCGTGAGCGCGATCGAGCCCGCCATCACGGTGTCATACTCCTCGGTGCCTGGTCGCAGGGTGTCGAGCCGTGAGAACGACGCCCACGCCACGGCGAGAATGCCCGCCAGCACCACGACGTACGCGAGCGTCTGAACGATGAGCGCGAAGCCGAGCAGCACGCGGGGGTTCTGCCGCAGCGCCGAGAAGGAGCGCCCCAGGATCGTGCCGAACCCGAGCGGATGGAGCGGGATGATCCCCGGACGGGGTGCCGGCGTCCAGGCGGGGTGGGCGGTCACGGGATCCCCTCTCCATCGTGCGGCGTCGAGCCGGGCGCAGCGCGTCCGGCCGGATCCCTATCGTTTCACACGAGCGGTTGCCGCGTCCGACGCGACGGCGAGCCGTTCGGCGCGGTCACGGCCCGTGCTCGGCCTGTCTCCAGGGACCGTCGACTACTCTGTGGGGAGCGCATGGGGACGGCGCCTGCCGTCGTCCGTGCCTGACGCAAAGGAACGAACGCGCGCGATGACTTCACGCATCCTGGTGGTCGACGACGACATAGCCCTCGCCGAGATGATCGGCATCGTGCTGCGCACGGAAGGCTTCGACACCGCGTTCTGCGCCGACGGCGCCCAGGCTGTCGAGGCGTGGCGCACCGAGAAGCCCGAGCTCATCCTCCTCGACCTCATGCTCCCCGGCATGGACGGCATCGAGATCTGCACCCGCATACGCGCCGAGTCGGGCATCCCGATCATCATGCTGACCG
>NZ_RRYE01000511.1 GCF_004010105.1 Microbacterium sp. CPCC 204701 | reverse complement strand
CGAGACGGGCCTCGGAGACTCGCACGCCGTCGTCGTCGACTTCCTTCCGGGCTATCGGGTCGACGCCGCTCACCTCCCGCCGGGCCGGGGTGCCGCGACCTCACTCGGCGCCGCCCTGGCCGCACTGCACGCGCTTCCCCAGTCGGTGGTGCGCGCCGAAGGCCTTCCCGCACGGACGCCGCAGCAGGTCCGCGCCGACGTCGTGCGACTGATCGATCGGGCGAGCGCCACGCGCCGCCTGCCGTCGTCGCTCGAGACCCGCTGGCGTCGCGCCGCCGACGCCGACGAGCTGTGGCGGTTCGAGTCGTCGATCGTCCTCGGCGGCGCGGGCGCGGCATCCTTCCTCTTCGAAGACATCGAGGGCGTTCCCACGGTCACCGGCCTCCTTGACTGGCACGGACTGTCGATCGGCGACGCGGCGAGCGACCTGCAGTGGCTGGCGTCGGCCCCCGATGCCGCCGACGACGTGTATGCGGCGTACGTCGCCGGAAGCGAGCGTGCTCCCGATGCCCGCACGCGCGAGCGCGCCCGGCTCTACGCCGAGCTCGAGTTCGCGCAGTGGCTGGTGCACGGCCACGACTCCGCACGCGACGACATCGTGGCCGACGCGGCCGGGCTCCTCGAGTCGCTGGCGGCCGGTGTCGCCGGTGACGAGCTCGTTCCGAACGCGGCCCTCGACGTCGACGACGCGATCGCCCTCCTCGACCGCGTGCCGGGAGCGACGGCGCCCGCGATCGACACGTCGATGCACACCGACGCGTACGACCCGGAGGAGCTCTCGCAGTGGGTGACCGACGAGTTCGACGATGAACCGTCGACGACGGATGCCGCGACCCCTGAGGGCGACACGGATCCCGTCGCTCCTGCGGCCGAGGCCACGCTGTTCGACGACACGTCCACCGCCCCGGTCGATCTGCTAGCCGCTGTGCCGCGAGGTCCTGCTTCCATCGGTGTCGAGCAGGACACGCTCGGTGCGCACGGCGCGGCCGACACCGATGCCGCCGCCGATGCAGAGAGGGCGTCCGAGGCCGCGCTGCGCCGCTGGCTCGCCGACTGAGCCTTCAGCTGCGCAAGACGACGTCCTCGCCGACGTAGTACAGCGCGACATCGATCTCGTCGAGCGGAACGCCGTGCTTCGCGTGGTACGCCTGCCGGTACAGCTCGAGCTGCAGCATCCGCTCCTCCTTTTCGGCGGGCGTGTGCGGCGCCGCGCCGGTCTTCCAGTCGACGATCTCGATGCGTCCGTCGCGGTCCTCGCGGCGATAGACGGCGTCGAGCTTGCAGATCACGATGTGCGGCAGGCCGTCCGGCCCGATCGTCGTGAAGTCGATCTCGGTCTCGACCTCGATCGGCCGGAGGTCCGCCCACTCCGAGGCGAGAAACCGTTCCCGCAGCGCGGCGAGGGCGGCGGCATCCTCGGCCGACGCCTCTGTGTCGGGCGCGTCGTCGTCGAGCTCCCACAGCGCGTCGTCGAGCGAACCGCCGAGACCCACGCCCCCGGAGCGCTGCTCGACCCATGCGTGGAAGAGCGTTCCGAGCCGGGTCTGCCGGAACGGGCGCTCGGGCAGCGGCCGCGCGATCCGCGCGAGCGCGCCCTCGAGGTCGGCGACGTACTCCTTGTAGCGCGACGCCGCGATACGCGTGGGCGCAGTGCGGGCCGGGCGCGCATGGCGGGCATCTCGCTCGGCCAGGAGCAGCGCCGCCTGCCGGTCGAGATCCGTCCTCGGCGCGCCGAGCG
>NZ_RRYE01000510.1 GCF_004010105.1 Microbacterium sp. CPCC 204701 | reverse complement strand
CCGATTCAGGCGCCCCCGGCGCCCGCCGCGCCGGCTCCGCAGCAGGCGCAGCCTTCCCGCGCTCTTCCCGCCGGCACCGCGCCGCGCGGCTTCGCCCTGTACGTCGGCATCGACGAGGCGAAGGCGGCCGCGTCGGGTGTGAGCCTCGGCGTCCTCGTCGACGCGCTGCGCCGCACCCTCGCCGAACTGACGCCCGACGCCGAGACCTACGCCACCGTCGCTCTGGCGCCCGTCGGCGCCGGCGGACGCGACGTCGACGTCGTGCGACTCGCACTCCACGAGCCGTCCGCGATCGCACGCACCAAGCAGGACGAGCCGGAGGACGAGGATCGCAGCGCCGGCGGCGTCGTGGTCGACATCTCGCGCAAGCGCGTGCTGATCGACGGGGAGTCGGCGTCGTTCACGTTCAAGGAGTTCGAGCTGCTGCAGTACCTCGTGCTGCGCGAGGGCCGCACGATCGAGCGCACCGAGCTCGTCACGTCGCTGTGGCAGGGCGCCTCCGAGGACGAGGCTCCCGGCGAGCGCACGATCGACGTGCACGTGCGGCGCCTGCGCGCGAAGCTCGGCCGCTACGAAGACATCGTCCGCACGGTGCGCGGAGTCGGCTACCGCTTCGATCGTCACGCCGACGTCGTCATCCGGTACGGCCACGGCACCCCGTCGCCCGATCGCTTCTGACGCCGTCACCGGTCACGGTCGCGCTCTCGTCGTGCTGAGGTGGCGCGACGCGCCGCCAGCCACCGCGCGAGGCGACAGAACGCGACCCCTGACCTCCCGAGCATCGTGTCGCGCGCGCTGAGGTGGCCCGACACGCCGACACCCACCCCGCGATGCGGCCACAAGCGGCCCCTGAGCGCCGACAGCGATCTTGCGCGGCGGGGGATGTCGGAGGCCGGAGCGTAGGGTGAGGGCATGACGACGTCGCTCTCGCGCATTCCCCGCACGAGGGATGCCGAGCGCTTCGCCGCACGGGCCGCACCGGCCCGAGACCCCCGCACCGAGCACGCGCGTCCGCTCGAGACCGAGTACCGCCCGCGCCATCCGCTCGACCTGCACCGGACCGTGCTGTACCAGCGGCGCGGCGCCGCCGACCCGACGATGACCGTCGCGGGATCGGTCATCTGGCGCGCAAGCCGCACGCCGATGGGCGTCGCGACGCTCGCGATCCGCGAGACCGGCCGCGGCATCGTCCGGGGTGCGGCTTGGGGACCGGGTCGCGAATGGGCGCTGGCCCAGCTGCCGGCCCTGTGCGGCGACCGCGACGACCCACACGACTTCGACGCCGCACGGCATCCGCTCATCGCCGAGGCCCACCGGCGCACCCCCGGGCTTCGCCTGTCGCGCACCGACCTGGTGTTCGACGCGCTCGCGAGCGCGATCTTCGAGCAGAAGGTCACCGGCATGCAGGCGTTCGGGGCGTGGCGGCGCGTGGTGACCTGGGCCGGCGAGCGCGCGCCGGGGCCCACTCCCACTCCGATGTTCGCGCCGCCGACGATCGAGAGGTGGCAGCGGGTTCCGTCATGGGTGTGGCACCGGGCGGGCCTCGAGCCTCCGCAGTCGAAGACCGTGGTGCGCGCGGCACGCCGCGGCGACGCGATCGTGCGGGCGGTCGAGGCCGCCGAAGACGGCGAGGCCGTCGACCGCGTGCTCGTCAGCCAGCCCGGCATCGGGCCGTGGACCTCGGCCGAGACGCGCATCCGCGCCTTCGGCGACGCCGACGCGGTGAGCGTGGGCGACTACCACGTCGCGCAT
>NZ_RRYE01000051.1 GCF_004010105.1 Microbacterium sp. CPCC 204701 | reverse complement strand
GCGCCGGCCGCCCGGCCGCGGTCCTCGACCGCGGCGAGCAGCGTCGTGCCGATGCCGCGGCCCTGCTGGTCGGGCGCGATCGCGATGCGTCCGATCAGCAGCAGCCCGCCGTCGCGCCGAGCGCGGACCGCCCCGACGATCCGCGTCCCGTCGAGTGCGACGCATCCGAGGTTCTCGCGCAGTTCCGCCTCGAGCTCTTCGAGCGTCTGCGTCAGCGGCGGCATCTCGGGTGTGCCATAGATGAGGGCCTCCTGCACGAACGCCGCCCGCTGCAGCGTCAGGACCTCGCCCGCGTCTTCGGGCCGGATGTGTCGTACGGTCACGTCGCTCACGCCGCCACGCTAGTGGCCTTCGCGATCGCGTGCCTAGGCTTGACGCACGGCCGAGGAGCGTGCCGGGCTGCTCCTGAGAGTGAGGCACGGGGTCGGCCGAGGCGAGCGGCCGGGCTGAGATGAGGACGCTCACGTGCCGTTCGACCCTCATCCCGGCGTCCGTCCTCGTGCGGGCGTGACGCGGGAGCGCGAGCCCGGCATCCGTCCAGGCGGGTCGCCTACCCTGGATCGCATGACCGAGTCCTCCCCTGCGCCCGCGGCCGAGCTCGGCGCGGTGCGAAGCACGAAACCCCGCCAGGTGCGGCCGGCGACCGAGGGGTGGACCCAGAAGAAGGATGCCGAGGGCCGGCCGCTCCTCCAGTTCGCCAGCCCCAAGCGCGGCAAGCCGCCGGTGCATCTCGCAGACCTGACGCCCGAGCAGCGCGTCGAGAGGGTCGAGGAGCTCGGGATGCCGGGATTCCGGGCGAAGCAGCTCGAGAAGCACTACTTCCAGCACTGGACCCACGACCCGGCCGAGATGACCGACCTCCCGGCCGCCGGTCGCGAAGAGTTCGTGCACGGCATGCTGCCGCCGCTCCTGACCGAGGTGCGCCGCCTCGAGACCGACCGCGGCGACACCATCAAGTTCCTGTGGAAGCTGCACGACGGCGCCCTCGTCGAGTCGGTGCTCATGCGCTATCCCGGCCGCATCACGCTGTGCGTGTCGTCGCAGGCCGGCTGCGGCATGAACTGCCCGTTCTGCGCGACCGGGCAGGCGGGCCTCACGCGCAACATGTCGGCGGGCGAGATCGTCGAGCAGATCGTCCGCGCGAACCGCCTCATCGCCGGCGGCGGTCTGGGAGGCAAGAAGAAGGATGACCACTCGGCCGACCGGGTTTCGAACATCGTCTTCATGGGCATGGGCGAGCCCCTCGCGAACTACGCGCGCGTGATGCAGGCGGTGCGCGTCATGACCGACAAGCAGCACGGCCTCGGCATGAGCGCGCGCGGCATCACGGTGTCGACCGTCGGTCTCGTGCCGGCCATCACGAAGCTCGCGAACGAAGACATCCCGGTCACGTTCGCGCTGTCGCTGCACGCGCCCGACGACAGGCTGCGCGACGAGCTCATCCCGGTGAATTCGCGATGGAAGGTCGACGAGGCGCTCGACGCGGCGCGCGCGTATTTCGACAGGACCGGTCGCCGGGTGTCCATCGAGTACGCCCTCATCAAGGACATGAACGACCACGCCTGGCGCGCCGACCTCCTCGCCGAGAAGCTCAACGCGCGCGGCCGCGGCTGGGTGCACGTCAATCCCATCCCCCTCAATCCGACGCCCGGCTCGATCTGGACGGCGTCCGACGTGCCGGTGCAGAACGAGTTCGTGCGGCGCCTCAACGACGCCGGGATCCCGACGACGCTGCGCGACACGCGCGGCAAAGAGATCGATGGCGCGTGCGGGCAGCTCGTCGCGACCGAGGACGACCAGGCGGTCGCCGCCGTCACCCCGCTCGAGGTCTGAGGGTTCCGGGTGCCGCGGCCGCGGCATCCGTCCGGGTCGCAGCACGCGATATATCGTGTTAGAGTGCTGAGCGGTCGTCGGGTCCGGGTTCGGCGCCCGTCTTTCGCCCTCCGCGAACCTGGCTGACGGATGTCGGTGGTACGTGGAAGTGTCGTCCTCAACAATCCCTCGCACTTTCGTGCGCTTCCTCGCGCCCTGGAGATCCCTGTGCTCGCCAAACTCCTCGTCCGA
Organism: Microbacterium sp. CPCC 204701; assembly: GCF_004010105.1. GTDB lineage: Bacteria > Actinomycetota > Actinomycetes > Actinomycetales > Microbacteriaceae > Microbacterium. Next base: position 11,520 of record NZ_RRYE01000051.1, on the reverse strand, counting down.
TATCTCCGACCATCAGGGTGGCTCCTGCTCGGCGTGCTGGTGTTCCAGTTCGCCTCGGCGCTGGCCATGCTGTTCCTGCCGAACCTCAACGCCGACATCATCAACAACGGCCTCGTCCAGGGCGACACCGAGTACATCCTCAACACGGGTTTGCTGATGCTCGCGGTGTCGCTCGGCCAGATCGTCGCCGCGATCATCGCCACCTGGTTCGCCGCCCGCGCCGCCATGCGCGCCGGGCGCGACCTGCGCGACGACATCTTCGAGCGCGTGTCGGGCTTCTCCGAGCGCGAGGTGACCGGATTCGGGGCGGGCTCGCTCATCACGCGCAACACCAACGACGTGCAGCAGGTGCAGATGCTCGCGATGATGGCGGCGACCTTCCTGGTGTCGGCGCCGCTGCTCGCGATCGGCGGCATCGTCCTCGCGGTCGCGCAGGGCCCGAGCCTGTCGTGGATCATCGCCGTCGCGGTGCCCGTGCTGCTCATCGTGGCCGGACTCATCATCGGCCGCATGGTGCCGCTCTTCCGCGCCTTCCAGGTGAAGCTCGACGGCGTGAACCGCGTGATGCGCGAGCAGCTCACCGGCATCCGGGTCATCCGCGCGTTCGTGCGCGAGCCGATCGAAGAGAACCGGTTCGGCGAGGCCAACACCGACATCATGGTCGTCGGCCGCAAGGTCGGCTCTCTCTTCGTCGTGCTCTTCCCGGCGGTGATGCTGATCCTGAACGTCACGGTGATCGGAGTGATCTGGTTCGGCGGCATCCAGGTCGATGCCGGCGATATCCAGATCGGCACGCTCTTCGCCTTCATGCAGTACGTCATGATCATCCTGTCAGGGGTCATGATGGCGAGCTTCATGACGATGATGATCCCCCGCGCCGCCGTTTCGGCCGAGCGCATCGGCGAAGTGCTCGACACCCGCTCGACCCTCGCGCGGCCCGCAGACGCGCAGGCCGACTTCCCCGAGCCCGGTGCCGTCGAGTTCCGCGACGTGACGTTCACCTACCCGGGTGCCGAGCATCCGATCCTGTCGGATGTCAGCTTCCGCGCCGCTCCAGGAGAGACGGTGGCAGTCGTCGGATCGACCGGTGCAGGCAAGACGACTCTCGTCTCGCTCATCCCGCGCCTTTTCGACGTGACCGACGGTACGGTCCTCGTCGGCGGCGTCGACGTGCGCAAGGCCGACCTCGACGCGCTGTGGCGCACGATCGGCCTCGTGCCGCAGCGCCCGTTCCTGTTCTCGGGCACGATCGCGTCGAACCTGCGCTTCGGCCGGGAGGAGGCGACGGATGCCGAGCTCTGGCACGCGCTCGAGATCGCACAGGCGAGCGACTTCGTGGCGCAGATGGAGGGCGGCCTCGACGCGCGCATCGCGCAGGGCGGCACCAACGTCTCGGGCGGTCAGCGCCAGCGGCTGGCGATCGCGCGTGCGATCGTGCACAACCCGCGCGTGCTGGTCTTCGACGACTCGTTCTCGGCGCTCGATCTGACCACCGACGCGAGACTCCGGCAGGCGCTGTGGCGCGAGCTGCCCGAGGTGACCAAGATCGTGGTCGCACAGCGCGTGTCGACGATCACCGACGCCGACCGCATCATCGTGCTCGACGACGGCGGCATCGTGGGTCTGGGCACCCACGAGCAGCTGCTCGAGACGAGTCAGACCTATCGCGAGATCGTCGAATCCCAGCTCGGAGCGGAGGTCGCCCGATGAGCGACGACAAGAAGACCAACGGCCGCGCCGAGCGCGGCGCGCGCAAGGCGGGTGCCGGGGTCGAAGCCGTCGCCGAGCTCAGCCCGGAGGAGAAGCTCGAGCTCGAGCTCGCGGAGCAGGCCCGACTCGCCGCCGACGACTGGAGCGGCGGCGTCGCCCCGGGCAAGGCCGCGAACTTCGGTACGTCGTTCCGCCGGCTGCTGGGCATGCTCAAGCCGCACGCGTTCGCCCTCATCTTCGTGACGCTGCTGGGCTCGATCGGCGTCGTGCTCACGGTTGCGGCCCCGAAGGTGCTCGGCGAGGCGACGAACATCCTGTTCGAGGGCGTGGTGTCGGCCATGGCTCCGGCCGGCGCGACCAAGGAGCAGGTCGTCCAGGGTCTCGTCGACGCGGGTCAGCAGGACCTCGCCAACATCGTGTCGGCGATGCAGCACTTCGTGCCCGGCGCCGGAGTCGACTTCATGGCGCTCAGCCGAGTGCTCCTCTTCGTCCTCGCGCTGTACTTCGCATCGTCGCTGCTGATGTGGTTGCAGGGCTACGTCATGAACGTCGTCATGGTCCGCGTGATGTGGCGGATGCGCGAGCAGGTCGAGGCCAAGGTCCACCGACTGCCGCTCAGCTACTTCGACCGCGTGCAGCGAGGCGAGCTCATCTCGCGCGTCACGAACGACATCGACAACGTCACGCAGATGATGCAGCAATCGCTGTCGCAGGCGCTCACGAGCGTGCTCACCGTGGTCGGCGTGCTCATCATGATGCTGACGATCTCATGGCAGCTGACGCTCGTGGTGCTGGTGAGCTTCCCGCTCATGGGCGTCCTGTTCGGCGTCATCGGGCCTCGCTCTCAGAAGGCCTTCGGCATCCAGTGGCGCAAGGTCGGGCGGCTGAACGCGCGCGTCGAGGAGTCGTTCTCGGGCCATGCTCTCGTCAAGGTCTACGGCCGCGAGAAGAGCGCGCGCGAGGCGTTCCGCGTCGAGAACGAGGAGCTGTACCAGGCGTCGTTCAAGGCGCAGTTCCTGGCGAACACCATGCAGCCCGCGATGATGTTCATCGGCAACCTCACCTACGTCGGCATCGCGGTCTTCGGCGCGCTCATGGTCGCGGGCGGCCAGCTGCGCCTCGGCGACGTGCAGGCGTTCATCCAGTACTCCCAGCAGTTCACCCAGCCGCTCGCGCAGCTGGGCGGCATGGCCGCGGTCGTGCAGTCCGGCACCGCGTCCGCGGAGCGGGTGTTCCAGCTGCTCGACGTCGATGAGCAGGAGCCCGACGCCGAGGATGCGCCGGCGCCGGTGGACGGCGACGGCACGATCGAGTTCCAGGATGTCGCGTTCTCCTACACGCCCGACCGCCCGCTCATCCACGACCTGTCGTTCCGGGTCGAGCCGGGTCAGACGGTCGCGATCGTGGGTCCGACGGGTGCCGGAAAGACGACGCTGGTGAACCTCATCATGCGCTTCTACGAACTCGACGGCGGCCGCATCCTCCTCAACGGCCAGAACATCGCCGAGCTCACGCGCCGCGACATCCGTGCGAAGACCGGCATGGTCCTGCAGGACCCGTGGCTGTTCGCCGGCTCGATCCGCGAGAACATCCGCTACGGCCGGGCCGATGCGACCGACGACGAGATCCTCGCCGCCGCACGCGCGACCTACGTCGACCGGTTCGTGCACTCGCTGCCCGACGGATACGACACCCTTCTCGACGAGGACGCGTCGAACATCTCGGCCGGCGAGAAGCAGCTGATCACGATCGCGCGCGCGTTCGTGGCGCAGCCCTCGGTGCTGATCCTCGACGAGGCGACGAGCTCGGTCGATACGCGCACCGAGCTGCTGGTGCAGCACGCGATGGCGGCGCTGCGCAAGGGCCGCACGTCGTTCGTGATCGCTCACCGCCTCTCGACGATCCGCGACGCCGACCTCATCCTCGTGATGGAGAACGGCGGGATCGTCGAGAAGGGCACGCACGACGAGCTCATCGGGGCGAAGGGTGCATACTTCCGGCTCTACAACTCGCAGTTCGAGCAGGCCGCGACCGACCTCGACGAGCAGTTCGGCGCCATCGTCGACGAGTCCACCGCCGAGCCGGCGGGCGACCCCGCCGTCGATGCGAGCGAGGACGAGACCGCACCGGTCGCCTGACGCGCGCTCGGCTGTCGCCGCCGACGACGGATGCCGCACCGGGTGTGCCCGGGTCGCGGCATCCGTCCGTCGAACCGACGTGTCCGCCAGGACGGGTAACGTTTTCTCATGGTCAACTACCGGTATCTCGGAAACAGCGGTCTCAAGGTCAGCGAGATCACCTACGGCAACTGGGTCACCCACGGCTCGCAGGTCGACGACTCGGCCGCCGTCGCGACGGTTCACGCCGCACTCGACGCGGGCATCTCGACGTTCGACACGGCGGACGTGTATGCCAACACCCTTGCCGAGGAGGTGCTCGGCAAGGCCCTCACCGGTCAGCGCCGGGAGTCCCTCGAGATCTTCACGAAGGTGTACTTCCCGACGGGGCCCAAGGGGCCGAACGACACCGGCCTCAGCCGCAAGCACATCATGGAGTCCATCAACGGCTCGCTCCGCCGGCTCGGCACCGACTACGTCGACCTGTATCAGGCCCACCGCTTCGACTACGAGACGCCGCTCGAAGAGACCTTCCAGGCGTTCGCCGATGTCGTCCGTCAGGGCAAGGCGCTCTACATCGGCGTCTCGGAGTGGACGGCCGAGCAGCTTCGCGAGGGTCACGCGCTCGCCAAGAGCCACGGCATCCAGCTGATCTCGAACCAGCCTCAGTACTCGGCGCTATGGCGAGTCATCGAGGGCAGGGTCGTGCCCACGTCGGAGGAGCTCGGCATCTCGCAGATCGTGTGGTCGCCGATGGCGCAGGGCGTGTTGAGCGGCAAGTACCTGCCCGGTCAGCCGGTGCCGGACGGGTCCCGTGCGACGGATGAGAAGAGCGGCGCCAACTTCATCCAGCGCTTCCTGCGCGACGAAGTGCTCGAGGCCGTGCAGCGGCTGAAGCCGATCGCCGAGCGGGCGGGCCTCACCATGCCGCAGCTGGCCATCGCCTGGGTGCTGCAGAACGAGAACGTCGCGTCGGCGCTGGTGGGAGCCTCCCGTCCCGAGCAGCTCGCCGACACCGTCAAGGCCTCGGGAGTCGTGCTCGATGCCGACACGCTCGCGGCGATCGACACCGCGCTGGGCGACACCGTCTACAGCGACCCCGAAGACACCTACACGCTGTCGCCGAAGACGCGCCTGGTGTGATCGGGGCCTGAGCGTGCCGAGATCGACCAGCGCCGGCATCCTGCTGTACCGGCTGCAGCCCGAGACCGAAGTTCTGATCGCCCACATGGGCGGTCCGTACTGGGCGAGCAAGGATGCCGGCGCCTGGTCGATCCCGAAGGGCGAGTACGCCGAGGGTGAGGAGTCCGCGCTCGACGCCGCCCGGCGCGAGTTCCGCGAGGAGCTCGGCGTCGATGCTCCCGACAGTCCGTTCGCCGAGCTCGGAACGTTCCCGTACTCATCGGGCAAGCGCGTCACGGTGTTCGTCGCCGATGGCACCGGGTTCTCGCTCGACGAGCTGGAGTTCGGCGAGTTCGAACTGGAGTGGCCGCCGAGGTCGGGCCGGACGGCATCCTTTCCCGAGGTCGACCGCGTCGAGTGGATGCCCCTGGACGAGGCCCGCGAGAAGCTCGTGAAGGGCCAGCGCCCGGCGGTCGACCAGCTCGAGGAGCATCTGTCGCAGGCGGCTGAAGGCTGACGCACGCCCTTGTGACCCGGGTGCGGTGGAGTCACACTGGACGGGTCGGCCCGAACGAGAGGACCCATGATGGCTCACGGCGACATCACGCACATCGACATCCCGGTGAGCGACTTCGACCGGGCGAAGGCCTTCTACGCGGGTCTCTTCGGCTGGGACATCGCCGAAGTGCCCGGCTTCGAGGGCTACCCCATGTGGCAGGCCCCCAACAAGATCTCGGGCGGCGGCCTCGCCCCGCGCGAGGAGGGCTTCACGCAGCCGCGCTCGTATGTCGAGGTGGACTCCATCGACGACACGGTGGCAGCAGCGCGAGATGCCGGGGCGACGGTGCTCATGGAGAAGAGCGAGATCTCGCCCACGAGCTGGTGGGCCGTGATCGCCGACGCGGACGGCAACGTCATCGGTCTCTACGAAGGCACCACCGAGGCGCCCGAGGCCTGACGCACACGCGCGCGCCCCGGCGTGTGACCCGGCGATGGGGAGTTCTCCCCATCGTGGCCGCGCCCTGGTGCTACCTATGCTGTCATCGAGTGCTTTTGGGGGCAGGACGATGACAGATGGCGTGGAGATCCCGCTGCGATCGATGAAGGCGCTGAGCGACGCGCTGACAGAGATCATCGCCGAGTTCGCGGCTGCCGAATCGCGAACCGGCGCACTGGTCGAGGCGATCGGAAGCCCGCACGGCGACAGCAGGCTCGCGCGTGCCGCCGAGGACTTCGAGTCCGAATGGAATGACAAGCGGGAGACGCAGCGGCGCAATCTCGAAGAGATGAAGAAGCGCATCGATGACGCGCACGAAGGCTGGGTGCAAGCCGACCTCGAGCTCGCGCAGAGCATAGAGGGGTCGGAATGACCGAGAACTCGTACATCTACTCGCGCGACGAGATGCCGCCCACCGAAGGCGGACGGCGCGTGCGCCATATCGCCGGCGACCCGGGAGTCATCTCCACCCGCGCGAGCGACATCGAGGCACTCGGCGAGAAGATGGCGCGCGCCGCGGCCACCCTCCAGCTCTTCGCGGACGGCACCGTGGGTCGAGGTCTCTCGTTCGACGACATCCGCGAGCAGGCGAAGGAGGTCTATGAGGATCTCCGTGTCGCGTCGCAGCGCTACTTGCCGAGCGGTGAGGCGCTGGCGACGTACGCCAACGCGCTGCGAACGGTGCAGAGCGCGACCGGCTGGCGGGTCGATGGGGCGGAGCGGACCTGGCCCGAGGTGAGGGATGCCTCGTGGGCACTGAGCGCCGCAGAGCGCGATCAGGACGAGTTCGACCGCAACGAGGACCGCGACATCGAGCAGACGGGGACGCGGCCGACGACGTCCGGGGAGCAGAACGCGTTCGACTCGGCCGTCGAGACGTGGGAGGCGTACTGGCGCGGGTACGACGCCCCCGTGGAAACGTGGGAGCCGGCATACGAGACCGCGTGCTCGAGCCTCGAGCGCACCAACGCCGACGGCGTCTCCGACAGCTTCTGGGACAACTCGATGCCCTTCGTTGAGGCGATGCTCGACGTCCTGCTGGTGGTCGGGGTCATCCTCCTGGTGGTCGCCTTCGTCGTCACCGGACCGCTCGCGCTCCTCGCCGGAGTGCTCGCCGCGGTCGCGGGCGTGCTCAGCCTGCTCGGCGAGATCGCCAAGCTCAACGCCGGGCGTGGGGATTGGACAAGCGTCGCTCTCGCCGCGGTGTCGATCATCCCGTTCGGCAAGCTCGCCAAGCTCGCCAGCGTGGCGGACTTCGCACAGGTCGGTGCCCGATTCCCCCGACTCTCCGGTGCGCTGCGGCTGGGTGGCAGCGAGTTCGTCGAGTTCCACGGAGCCTTCAATCGCTATCTCACGTCCAAGATCCCGGATCTGTTCACGGTCCACGGGCTGAACTCGCAGAATCTGATGCGTGTTCTGCACCTGCCGGGCTTCGCAGCCCAGGGGAACCAGTGGGTCGGCGGATGGCGGGCGGGGTGGAACGCGCTCGCCGGAAACCCGCAGAACATTCCCGAGGCGCTCGGCGCATCCGTCGACACGTTGCTGAAGTTCATGGGTCTCATCAAAGACGGCAGCGAGAAGCTCCCGGCATGACGGGATAGGCTCGTCGGCGGTGCGGCGCCGCGCGCCGGAAGGAGTCCGAGATGTCGTTGCGAGCCGAGCTCATCGGCGACGCGGCCGGGATGCCGGGATTCGCGGTGCTGCTCCCCGCCGGGTGGCAGGCGACGGATGCCGACCTCACGGCGATGGGATCGCGGCTCGACGCCGTGCTGAACGCGTTCCCCGACAGCACTCGCGAAGCCGTGCGGGGGAGGATCGCGTCGATGCTGTCCTCGGCGCGCGCAGAGGCGGCGAAGGCAGACATCGTTCGGGTGTTCGCGCCGGCCGGACTCGAGCCGGAGGAGTTCGTGCCCGTGAGCCTGGTCGCCTCATGGCTGCACGCACCGGCCGGCGGCTCGATCCAAGAAGTCGGAGCGGATCTCATCGCCCGACGCGGCGCAACAACGCTCGACCCGGGCGGGTCGATCCTGACCTGGCCGATCACGAAGGCGACCCGCGTCGAGGACGGCGAGGTCGAGGTCGCGGGTGCGGGATACCTGCTGCCGGTGCCGGGCCGACCGAAGACGGCGCTGATGTTCCGGTCGCAGATCCTGCGATCGGCTGCCGGGTTCTCGATACCGGACGACGGCGTGGCGGCCATGTCGCTCGCCTGCGACGCGATCGTCGCGAGCGTGAGGTGGCGCCGTGCCGCGTGAGATCGTGATCCAGGCGGACCCTGACGCCTGGACGCTCGTCCCGGCGTCGGATGACCCGCGGGAATGGGTGGAGCAGCAGGCGGCGCGGGCGCCAGAGGGCGCGCGTGACCGCGTGGCCGAGGCCGCGCGTCTGGCCGCGGCCCATCGGTCGGGAAGCGGCCTTGGCCTCGCCCTCTTCCTTTCGGTTCCCCAGGACGAGCTGTTCGGGATGCTCGGCATCGTGGTGCTCGACGATGTTCCGGCCCCTGAGGATGCTTCCGGCGCGGCCGAGGTCGTCGAAGCCCTGCTGCCCTCTCCATGGCCGGCCGAGATCCTCGCGATCGCTCTCGGACACACGCGCGGGTGGCGCGGCACGGTGCTGGATCCGGACGAAGCGGCAGGCGACTCGGCGGTGGCCCTCCCCCGGACGGTGTCGACCGCGTACGTGCTCGAGCTCCGCGGGCGCTGCGCCGTCGCCGCCCTCACTCCGCTCACGCCGCTGGCCGCCGCGGCCGCGCAGGTCTTGGCAGAACGCGCATTGACGACGCTGGACGTCGTAGATGCGGGCGGGAGCACCGCGCAACGCAGAGATGAGGACGCCATCCATGGCAGATGACGAACTGGCCGAACAGATCGCGGCGGTCCGCCGCGAGATCGCCCCGGCGCTGCCGAAGAACGTCGACCCGAAGACTGTCGAGCTGGCAGCATTCTCGGCGGTCGGTCGGCGAGAGCTCGCGTTGCGCGTCTGGACAGACTCCCGTGAGGCGGCGACCGCCGCCCGCCGCAGCAAGGGCAAGGCCCTGCGCGAGCGGTTCGGCGCCCGCAACCCGAACGGCTGGCTGTCGTTCGTGGCGTTCGGAGGAGCGCTGTGCGCCGCTGTGGCCGCCGTCCTGACCAGCGGCTTCCGGTTCGACCCCGCCGAGACCTCGGCCGCGACGGCGATTCTCGCGGCCTTGGCCGGTGTCGCGGGTCTGATCGTGCTGATCGTCGCGGCCGGGCGCCCTCTCAACCGCTCGATGATCCGCATCCATGGCATCATGACGGCCGGGCTGGTCATCGCGGCTGCGCTGATGTTGAGCCGTGGACCGGGCGTCTGGGCGGTCGTCGTGGCTGCCTCCGCCGTCGTCTCGGTGGTCGGCATGGTCGTGATCCTGGTGTCGCGCGCTCGCGACCACGGCGGGACCGAAGAGATCGACACCGCGATCAACGTCGCCCTCGCCGATACGAAGCCCGAAGTCGAGGCGGTCTCGTTGCGGTTGCAGTCCGAGGTCGCGACGGAACTCGGCTCTCAGGATGCCGCCCGGATCGTCCGGATCCGGACGGCAGTACTCGCCGAGCTCGCGTCGGAGGGAATCCCCGTCGCCGCGGTCCACCCGGAGGCGCCGGCGGGGAGCGTCATCATCGACGACCTCCTCGGCATGTGGGTGCCTGAGGTGCTGCGGGGCGAGATCTGACGGATCACCGGGGTCAGCGGCCGTTCTTGGGGCGCTCCGACACGTCGATCCTGTCCTGCGCGCCGAGCGACGACCACGCGCTCGCCACGCCTTTCGCGGCGTGCTCCGAGGCACGCACCGCGCGCTCGTCGGCCCACGCGTTGAGCACGTGCCCGGAGTGGCCGCGCACGTGCTCGAGAACCACGTCGGGCAGACCCGCCGCCCGTCGCGCGTCGCGCGCGACGATGAGCTGCTCGAGCAGGTCGATGTTCTTCGCGGGGGCACCGGTCGAGGTCTTCCAGCCGCGGCGGCGGTGGCCGTCCATCCACTTCTCGTACGTGTCGATCGCATAGCGCGAGTCGGCCTGGACGACCAGGTGCGGGAGGTCGGCGTGATCCTCGATCGCCTTCAGCAGTCCGGTCAGCTCGCCGATGTTGTTCGTTCCCACGGGGATCGAGCCGGCGGCCCAGTGCCCGTCCTGGGCGACCCACGCCCACCCGGTCGGACCGGGATTCCCCTTGCATGCTCCGTCGGTGGCCACGATGTAGGGGGCAGGGTCGATGGCATGCTCGCCGGGTGAGTCGGTCACCCCGAAATGCTACCCGCGGGTCAGCCGGCCCGGTCGCGGTCGGCCTGCCACTCGGCCACGAGCTCCGGCATCCGTGCGGCCAGGAACCTCAGGAACGCGGAGCTGTCGCGCGCCCGCCTCGCCGAGATCGGCTCGGTCTCGTTCTGGTCGGCGATCTGGTCGGTGAGATCGGCGAGTCGTGTGTACAGCGGCAGATTCGCGAGGGTCACGTCGGCCCACGCGTCGTCGGCGAGGTCATAGCGGTCGCGGCGATCGCCGGGGCGCGACAGACGCTGGACGAGTCGCATCGACGTGAGGTAGCGCACCGCCCCCGAGACGGCGGCCGCAGAGACCCCGAGCCGATCCGCGAGGTCGGCCGCGGTGTAGCCCTCGTCGGGCGAGCCGACGAGGGCCATCATGACGCGGGCGGGCATCCTGGCCATGCCGGCGGCGGTCAGCAGGGCGGCGGCCTGCTCCGCCGCTTCGACACCGGGATGCTCGCTGGTCATTCCGCCTCCTGCTTCGAACCTACCCGCCCGGTGCGAGTTCCCGCCGTCGCATGAGGGCGAGGGATGCCGCAGCCCCCGCCAGCGCCGCCACCGCCAGCCATACCACCCCGTTCGCCTCGATACTGTCGCCGTCGGGAAGCGGCACCGCCGCGAACGGCGACAGCGCGACGATGTCCTCGTCGATGCCGAAGATGGTTCCGAACAGCGCCAGGCACGCTGCCACCAGGACGAGGGACCACCCCAGGCCGATCGTCAGCCGTGGGGCCAGCGTGAACACGATCGCGGTGACGGCCGTGAGGACCGCGGCTGCGAGCACCTGGCCGGCTCCGACGACGAGCGCGTCCGCGATGAGTGAGGAATCCCCGCCTGTGGCGGCAAGGGCGATCGCCGCTGTCGCGACCGCGGCGCCGACGATGAGCACGATGCCGATGAGCGCGACGACGAGGAATGCTCCGAGCCAGCGCGCCCGGTCCACCGGTGCCCCGAGTGTGAGCTCGGCGGTGCCGTGGGTCTCCTCCTGACGGGCCCGCTGCACCGTCTGCACGCCGAAGCATGCGGCCAGGACGCCGACCATGACGAAGAACGTCACGATGAGTCCTTGATCCATCGAGCCTTCGGCGGCCAGCCGCTCGAGGATCGCCTGCACCGCGGGATTGTCGGAGGCGACCTCTTCCACCACCGACGCGAGGGAGGTCGAGAGCACCCCGACCGTGGCGGCGCCCACCGCCCACGCGAGGAGCGAGCCCGCGCTCAGCCGCCACACGAGTCCGACCGGGCCCGAGAGCAGCGCCGACGCCTCCGCGCGGGCCGGGCGGGCGGCGACGACGCCC
>NZ_RRYE01000509.1 GCF_004010105.1 Microbacterium sp. CPCC 204701 | reverse complement strand
CGGCCGCCGGGCCGACGTGCCCGCGGCCGCGCTCGCGACCGAGCCGCTGCGGTTCCCCGAGGCCGTCCACCTCGACGTGCTGGTGTCGGAGCTGCGAGCCCGGGGCTACCAGATGGCTGTCGTCGTCGACGAGTACGGCGGCACCGCAGGCGTGGTGACGCTCGAGGACCTCGTCGAGGAGATCGTGGGCGAGGTGCTCGACGAGCACGACCGACGCCGCGCGGGCATCGTGCGCGTCGAGGGCGGCGTGATCTTCCCCGGCGAGCTGCGGCCCGACGAGGTGCTCGACCGCACCGGCATCCGCATCCCGGAGGGCGACGTCTACGACACCGTCGGCGGGTTCATCATGAGCGAGCTCGAGCGCATCCCCGTCGTCGGGGACCGCATCGAGCTCGAGGACGGAGCCATCGAGGTGCAGCGCATGGAGGGCCGACGCGTCGACCGTGTGCGCTTCACGCCCACGCCGATGCCGCACGACGCGGCCGCGATGGAAGGGGGTGAGCGCCGATGAGCGACTGGGCCGGAATCGCATGGCTGGTCGTGCTCCTCGTCGCGAACGCCTTCTTCGTGGGGGCCGAGTTCGCCGTGATCTCGGCGCGCCGCTCGCAGATCGAGCCGCTGGCCGAGAAGGGCTCGCGCTCGGCGAAGACCGCGCTGTACGCCATGGAGCATGCGACGCTCATGCTGGCGACGAGCCAGCTCGGCATCACGATCTGCTCACTGCTGATCCTGAACGTGTCGGAGCCCGCGATCCACCACCTGCTCGCGGCGCCGCTCGGCCTCACCGGCTGGACGGAGGCCGCTGTCGACACGGTGGCCTTCATCATCGCGCTGCTGCTGGTGTCGTACCTGCACGTCGTGTTCGGCGAGATGGTGCCGAAGAACCTGGCGTTCTCGGTGCCCGACCGTGCGGTGCTCATGCTCGCCACGCCGCTGGTGTGGGTCTCGAAGCTTTTCTACCCGGTGATCGTGACGCTCAACTGGATCGCGAACCACGTGGTGCGGCTGTTCCGCGTCGAGCCGAAGGACGAGGCCGCCTCGACCTTCACTCTCGAGGAGGTCGCCACGATCGTGAACCAGTCGCGCATCGAGGGCGTCCTGCACGATTCCGCCGGAACGGTGTCGGCGGCACTGGAGTTCACCGACAAGAAGGCGGCCGACATCGCGGTGCCGCTCTCGGCTCTGGTGACCCTGCCGCAGACGACGACACCCGCCGAGATCGAGCGCGCGGTCGCCAAGCACGGCTTCTCGCGGTACGTGATCGTCGACGAGGCGGGCGCACCGGTCGGGTACGTGCACCTCAAGGACATCCTGCGGGCCGCAGAGGGACCGGATGCTGAGACCGAGGTCGCCCGCCCCATCCCGACCAAGCGCATCCACCACATGGTGCCGGTGCTCGAGTCGACAGACCTCGAGGACGCGCTCGCCGTCATGCGCCGCGCCGGACGCCACCTCGCTCAGGTGCGCGACGACGCCGGCGAGACCACCGCGGTGCTGTTCCTCGAGGACATCATCGAGGAGCTCATCGGCGAAGTGCAGGACGCGACGCGCCGCCGGCTCTACTGACGGCCGGAGACCGCGACGGGTGGCTCTGCCCACGAGGTGAGCCACCCTTTCGCGCATACCGGCCGGCCTCAGCGCCGGGCGCGGAGGTACTGCGGCGGCCAGTAGTCGATGTCGGCGCCGAGCTCGGTCGCGGCGCGAAGGGCGTAGTGCGGGTCGCGGAGCCATTCGCGCCCGGCCAAGACGGCATCGGCGGCC
>NZ_RRYE01000508.1 GCF_004010105.1 Microbacterium sp. CPCC 204701 | reverse complement strand
CGCACGGCGTCGCGATCGAGCCCGCCCGCCTCGTCGAGAGCCCCGACGACGACCCCGCCGGCGCCGCGGGCGACGCACGCGCGGATGTCTGCGGTGATCAGCGCGGCCTCGTCGGCGCTGTACACGAAGCCGCCCTCCCGAGGGCGCACGAGCACGTTCACCGCGGCGGGATCCACGGCGTCGAGCACGGCCTCGAGCGTCGCGAGCGACGGGGTCAGCCCCCCGAGGCTCAGCGCCTGGCAGAGCTCGAGCCGCGCCGCGCCGGCCGCCATCGCATCACGGGCACCTGCAGGGTCTTGGACGGCGATCTCGATGGCGCGCAGAGACATGCGAGGAAGCCTATCCGGCGGTGTGGTGTGCCTTGACGCTCCCCCGCTCCGGTGGTCGGATGAGCACGTGGAGGTCACGGTCGACGCCGACTACCTCGTGCTGGGCGCAGGTGCGATGGGCATGGCGTTCGCCGACGCGCTCGCGGACCATGCCGATGTCTCGGTCGCCATCGTCGACCGCCGGTTCGGCGCAGGCGGGCACTGGCTCGACGACTACCCGTTCGTCCGACTCCATCAGGCGTCCGTCTTCTATGGTGTCCCCTCGACCCGACTCGGCGGCGGACGGCTTCAGGAGAACGGCCCCGAGCGAGGTCTCCAGGAACGGGCGTCGGCTGCGGAGATCTGCGAGTACTACGCGCGTGTCGCCGAGCGGCTCGCCCAAAGCGGGAAGGTCACGTTCCACTCGAACTGCGAGTTCGTCGGCGACGGGCGGTTCGTGTCGCGACTCACCGGCCGCCGGTTCGTCGCGCCCCTCGCGCGCCTCGTCGACGCCCGGTACCTCTCCCCTGGCATTCCCGCCCTCACGCCGCCGCCGTTCGAGATCGACGGCGCCCACGTCATCCCGGTGAACGGACTCGTGCACCTCTCCTCGCCACCGTCGAGGTTCGTGCTCGTGGGCGCCGGCAAGACAGCGATGGATGCCGGGGTCTGGCTCCTCCGCCAGGGCGTCGCTGCCGATGCCATCACGTGGGTGCGGCCGCGCGACCCGTGGCTGCTCAACCGCGCCGTGGTCCAGCCCGACCCGGCGATCTTCCTCGGCATGGCCGCCGACACCATGACGGCAGCGACGGAGGCGTCTTCGGCAGACGACTTCTTCCTCCGCATGGAAGCCGCCGGAGTCATGCTCCGAATCGACCGGGCGGTGACGCCCACCATGGCGAAGACGCCGACGCTCGCGACGTGGGAGCTGGAACTGCTGCGTTCGATCGAGGACGTCGTGCGGCGAGGACACCTGCGCAAAGCCGAGCGGGGCCGACTGTGCTTCGCCGAGGGAGATGTGCGGATTCCAGACGACGCCGTGATCGTGCACTGCGCTGCGCCCGGAGTGAAGTATCCCGGACTCGTGCCGATCTGGAGGCCCGGCGTGATCACGCCGCAGCCTGTGCGCGCCGGCTTCCCCTGCTTCGGCGCGGCACTCGCCGGCTACGTCGAAGCCACGCGCGACACCGATGACGAGAAGAACGCGGTGTGCCGACCCTCGCCGTACGCGGACACCCCGATCGACTGGGCCGCGATGCAGGTGATCGGCGGCGACGCATCGCTCGCGATGGCGAAGGAGGACGACATCCGGCGGTGGTCGAACGACACGACCCTCAACCCGTCGCGCATCCCGCCGGAGCGGGCCGACGATCCCGTCGTGGTCGCCGCCGTGCAACGTCTGCGGGAGTCCGGCGGCGCCGCGCGGCAGCGGCTCGCGGAGCTCGCCGCGACC
>NZ_RRYE01000507.1 GCF_004010105.1 Microbacterium sp. CPCC 204701 | reverse complement strand
CGGGCGCCTTCGCGATCGTCATCGGCGCGCTCGCGGTGCTCGGTCTCGCGGGCGCGGCGGTGGGCGTCGCGCAGGGCCCCCGGGTCACCGACGCGAACGTGGATCCCGCCGCGGCGGCCGAGGCATCCGGTTCCCGTCTCATCCTCACCACCTCTCACGCGCTCGCCGAGGTCGACCCTTCGCAGGTCACCGTGACACCCGCGACGCCGTTCGAGGTCGACACGTCGGGGCGGAGCGTCGGCGTGCGCTTCACACTGCCGCTGTGGGACGACACCGAGTACACCGTCGAGATCGCCGATGTCGCCTCGCTCGGGGGCGGACCCACGGGGACGGTCACCGAGACGTTCCGCACCCCCGAGCTCGAGGCGTTCCTGCTGCAGCGCGGCACCGACGACGGCGACATGATCTACCGCACCGACCTCACCGGGCAGGCCGCGGTGCCCGTGTTCACGCATCCGCACATCGAGGACTTCCGCGCCACCTCGACCCATCTCGTCGCGTCGGTCCGCACCGAGAACGACCGCGCCGGGCTCATCGTCACCGACCTCGACGGCGAGAACCCGCGCGAGCTGCCGCTGCCGGGCAACGGGTACGTCTCGAACCTGCAGAGCGCCGACCGGGGCGAGCTCATCGGCTACACGTTCTCGGATGCCACGCTCACCGCCGACTCCGGCCGCGAGAGCCGGCTGTTCACGGCCTCGCTGAAGGATCCCGACGCCGAGCCCGCCGAGGTCGCCGTCGAGGGCGCCGACCCGCGCATCGCCGAGTGGCGGTTCGTGCCCGACACCGACAGCATCCTGCTCCTCTCCTTCGACGGCTCGCTGCTGCTGACCGGCTCGGCCGGCGAAGGCGCGACGGCACCGGGTGCGACGGCATTGGGCGCGGCGCTCGGCATCGACGGTATCGCCCGCGGGTCGAGCGAGGCCGTCGTCGACCGGCTCGAGCAGTCCGCGACGATCGACCTCACCGATGCGAGCGAAGCACCGCTCGTCGCGCCGGAGGTCGACCTCGGCGGCACGACGTCGGTGACCCCGCTGCCCGACGGATCGACGATCCGCGTCGCCGCGGTGCTCGAGGAGGGCGCCCCGACGGGCCGCACCTCCGTGGCCCTCGTCGCCCCGGACGGCGAGACCCGCATGCTCACCGAGATCGCGCAGACGGATGCCGTGCTGCAGGTGTGCGTGTCGCCCAGCGCCCGGTACGCCGCGGTGCTGGTGGCTCCGGATGCCGTCACCAACCCGTACGACACGTATCAGCTGCCGCTTCCTGAGCGGCCAGAGACCCGCATCCTCCGGATCGCCGACGGCGAGCCGGTGGTGGCCCTCGACGGCACGGCGATCTCGTGGTGCCAGGTGCCGTCGCTGTGACCCGCGGCGCGCGCGCCGGCGTGCGGCCGGCGACACGCGAGGACCTGGTCGGCCTCCCTTCGGAGGTCGCTCCACGGCTGCTCGGGGGCCGGCTCACCACGGTCGTGGACGGTGAGACGGTCGTCGTGCGCCTCACCGAGGTCGAGGCGTACCACGGCCTCGGCACGGGGCTCGTCGCCGACCCGGGCTCGCACGCGCGCATGGGGCAGACCGCCCGCAATGCCACCATGTGGGGCGAACCCGGTCACCTGTACGTGTACCTGAGCCACGGCATCCATTCCTGCGTGAACGTGGTGTGCGGTCCCGAGGGTGTCGCGGGCGGTGTGCTGCTGCGCGCCGGCGAGGTGGTCGAGGGGACGGATGCCGCGACCCGGCGTCGCCCCGCCGCGCGCTCG
>NZ_RRYE01000506.1 GCF_004010105.1 Microbacterium sp. CPCC 204701 | reverse complement strand
GGGCGGAGCTCGGCATCCCGGGGCTCGCACGCGTGGTCACGGCGAACGACCGGTTCTACCGCATCGACACCGCACTCATCGTGCCCGAGGTCCACCCCGAGGACTGGCGGCTGCGGATTCACGGGATGGTCGCCGAGGAGTTCGAGCTCACGTGGGACGACCTCCTCGCGCTGCCGCTGGAAGAGAGCTGGACGACCCTCGCCTGCGTCTCGAACGAGGTCGGAGGCACACTGATCGGCAACGCGAAGTGGCTCGGCTATCCGGTGCGCAGCCTGCTGGAACGGGCGCGGCCGGACCCGGATGCCGACATGGTCCTGTCGCGGTCGGTCGACGGGTTCACGGCATCCACGCCTCTCGAGGCGCTCACCGACGGGCGCAACGCGATCCTCGCGGTGGGGATGAACGACGAGCCGCTGCCGATCGAGCACGGCTTTCCGGCGCGGCTGGTCGTTCCGGGACTGTACGGCTACGTGTCGGCGACGAAGTGGGTGGAGAGCCTCGAGGTCACACGCTTCGACCGCGCACGGGCGTACTGGACCGACCGCGGGTGGTCGGAGCGCGGCCCCATCAAGCTGCAGTCCCGCATCGACGTGCCGCGCAAGGGGCAGGGCTTGAGTGCGGGGGATGCCGTCATCGCAGGCGTGGCGTGGCACCAGGGTGTCGGCATCGCCGGCGTCGAAGTGCAGGTCGACGAGGGCCCATGGCAGGAGGCGGCACTGGCGACCACGATCTCGGACGACACGTGGGTGCAGTGGAGCCTGCCGTGGACGGCGACCGAGGGCGCTCACCTGCTGCGCTGCCGGGCGACGGGCAAGGACGGGCTGCGCCAGACACCGGATCGTGCGGCCCCCGCACCGGACGGCGCGACCGGCTGGCACGAGAGATTTGTGCAGGTGTTCTGACGCCGATTGGTACTACCAGACGCCTCGGGCCTGTAGCATGCCCCTTGGCGAGGCCCACTGGGGAGCGGGTCCGCCTGTCTGGGGAGGTTTGTTGTGCCTGATCAACTGGAAGCGCTCGTCGCACGCCTGCGCGAACTCGCGACGCTCGATGAAGACAGCGGAAGACGCCGCCTTCCGCCCGAGCGCGTGCTCGGCGAGGCGCTCGGTATGAGCCGGGGTGCGCTGCGCGAGCAGCTGGCCGTGCTCGAAAGACTCGGTTTCATCGACCGCACGCAGGGCCGCGGCACGTTCCTCGCGAGTCCGTCGTACGACTTCGTGCGCACCTACTTCCGCATCGCGCGCGATCTCGGCTACCTGACGGACACCGAATTCTCGGAGTCCCGCCTGCTGCTCGAAGAGGCGCTGGCCGAGGCGGCCGCGCGGCGCGCGACACCCGAGCAGGTCGCACAGCTTCGCGGCGACGTCGACCGGATGGTGGCCTCGCAGTCCGCCGCGGACTTCGACGACGCCCACGAGGCGGACGTCACGTTCCACAGCAGGCTGCAGGGCATCGTCGACAACCCCGTGCTGCGATTCCTTCACGAGGGAATCAGCCACGTGCTGCGCGACGACATCGCGGCCCGCCGCCAAGAGGTGGCCGAGGGCGTTCCCGAGCCCGGCGGCCGCACCGACAGCATCCACTACGACATCGTCGACGCGATCGCCACCGGCGACGCCGTCGGCGCCCGCCTCGCGATGCGCCGGCACTTCGGCGGCGTCGTGCTGGGGATGCCGATCACCTGAGCCCGGCGCCGGGCCCGCGACTCGGAGGCCGGTGCCGCGAGCGTCAGCCCGCCAGCACGACCCGCAGCTGCTCGATCG
>NZ_RRYE01000505.1 GCF_004010105.1 Microbacterium sp. CPCC 204701 | reverse complement strand
GGTCAAGGCGCGGCGCCCCGCGAAGGGCCGAGCTCCCGGGCCCGCCAATACACTGAGAGTCCGGGTCGACGTGCCCGATCTCGACCTCTGATCGATCGAACGCTGAGGAATCCCATGCGCCTGGTCTTCGCCGGCACGCCGGCGCCGGCGGTGCCGTCGCTGCAGCGACTCGCGGCATCCGAACACGATGTCGTCGCCGTCGTCACCCGGCGCGACGCGCCGCTCGGGCGCAAGCGCGTGCTCACGCCGTCTCCGGTCGCCGCGGCAGCGCAGGAGCTCGGCCTGTCCGTGATCCGCGCCGATCGCCTGGACGCCTCAGCCACGGAGCAGATCGCCGCGAGCGAGCCCGAGCTGGGCGTGATCGTGGCCTACGGTGGACTCGTGCGCGAGCCCCTCCTCTCGACACCGGCGCACGGGTGGATCAACCTGCACTTCTCGCTGCTGCCGCGGTGGCGGGGCGCGGCACCGGTCCAGCACGCGCTCATCGCCGGCGACGCCCGCACCGGGGTCAGCGTGTTCCAGCTCGTCCCCGAGCTCGATGCCGGCGACATCTTCGCCGAGCTCGCCGTGGATGTGCCGGCCGATGCGACGGCGGGGGACCTCCTCGCCTCCCTGGCCGACGACGGCGCTGGCGTTCTCGCCGAGGTGGTGGACGCGATCGCGTCGGGCACCTCATCGGCCCGCGCGCAGGAGGGCGAGCCGACGTTCGCGCCCAAGCTCGACGACGACGACGGGCGGGTGCGCTGGGACGAGCCGGCCGAGGCGGTGCTCGGCCGCATCCGCGGCGTCACGCCGGAGCCCGGCGCCCACACCACGATCGACGGAGCACGGCTGAAGATCCTCGCCGTGCACAGTGCACCCCACGACGCTCCCGCCCTCGCCCCGGGCGCGCTCGCGCTCCACGGTCGCGAGGTGGTCGCGGGCACCGCGACCGCACCGATCGTGGTCGATGAGGTGCAGCCTGCCGGCAGGGGGGCGATGCGGGCCGCGGACTGGTGGCGGGGTCTGCGCGACTCGGCCCCGGTGGCGGGACCGTGAGCGCCGTCGCCGCGCGCCGGGTCGCGTTCGAGACGATCCGGGCCGTGAACGAGTCGGACGCCTACGCGAACCTCCTGCTGCCGACCTCGATCGCCCGTGCAGACCTCGGCCCCGCCGACGCCGGGCTTGCCACCGAGCTGACCTACGGGACCCTGCGGCGCCAGGGCACGTACGACGCGGTCATCGCGATCGCCGCCGACCGTCCGACTCATGACATCGACCCTGCGGTGCTCGATGCGCTGCGGCTCGGCGTGCACCAGCTGCTGTCGACCCGCGTCGCCTCGCACGCCGCCGTGAACGAATCCGTCGAACTGGCTCGCGCGGCCGCCGGGCGCGGCGCCGCCGGCTTCGCGAACGCCGTTCTGCGGCGTGTGTCGCGCGACACCCCGGGCGACTGGATGACGCGCGTCGCCGAGAGCGCGCGGTCGGACGACGAACAGCTCGGACTGGTGTTCTCGCACCCCGTGTGGGTGGTGCGCGCGTTCCGCCGCGCCCTTGCGGCGGAGGGCCGCGCCAACGAGCTCGAGGCGCTCCTCACCGCCGACAACGCCTCACCCCGCGTGACGATGGCCGCGCTCCCGGGGGTGGCCGACGTGCCTGACCAGGCGCGTCGCACGCCGTTCTCGCCCATCGGCTTCCGCCTCGGCGGCGGCGATCCCGAGTCGGTGGTCCGCGGCTCCGGCGGGCGCGTCCGCGTCCAGGACGAGGGGTCGCAGCTCGCGGCCCTCGCG
>NZ_RRYE01000504.1 GCF_004010105.1 Microbacterium sp. CPCC 204701 | reverse complement strand
GCGACCGCTGCCGCGATCCGCTTCGCACGGACATCGTCGAACAGCCGCATGACACCTCCGGTTCGCACGCGCCGACTGGCGCTCTTCGACCCTACGACGCGGAGACCGCGGCGCGCCCGGGGCACGCCGCGGGAGGCCGGGAAGCGCACGTCGAGAGGTCTGGCAGCGCCGGATCCCTCACTGCCACCCGCGCGTCAAGGGATGCCTGCGTATGCTTCCTGCCACTGCGAGAGCGTGTGCGGGTCGTCGGTGACGATGCCGTCCACGCCGAGTGCCGTCACGGCGTCCCAGTAGGCGTCGTCGTTCAGCGTGTACACCACGACGCGAGTGCCCGCCGCGTGGAGCTCGTCGACGATCCCGGGCCGGTCGAGCACGGCCTTGCGACTCACGATGACTCCCCGCGCCCCTGCCTCGGCCACCGCGCTCACGACGTCGGCCGGCACATGCTTCAGGATCAGCAGGCGTGAGACGACCTCCGACCCGGCAGCGACCAGCGCCAGGCTCCGCGCGTCGAAGCTCGCCAGGGCGACGCGGCGCTCGAGCTCGCGCGCGGCGATCTGTGACACGGCGGCGGCGACCGCGGCGGCATCCCACTCCCCTTTCAGCTCGATGATCGCGCGCCCGCGCGAGGCGGCGAGCGCCTCGAGGAACTCGTCGAGCGTGGGGACCGGCGTTCCCGCATAGGCGGGATCGAACCACGAGCCCGCGTCCAGGGTCCGCACCTCGGAAAGCGTGAGCGCCGACAGCCGGCCGTGACCGTCGGTCGTGCGGTCCACCGTCGCATCGTGCATGAGGACCGGCTGGCGATCCGCGGTGAGAGCGACATCGACCTCGACATAGTCGAAGCCTCCGTCGAGCGCGGCGGCGATCGCGGGCAGCGTGTTCTCGGGCGCCGTCGCCGCTCCGCCGCGGTGGCTCGCGATGAACGCAGCCTCGCCAGGGGTGCGGGGGTCTCCGAGCAGCTCGCGGGCGGTGACCCTCGCGGGCGCCGCGCCGAACAGCGCGATCACCATGCTCACCACAGCGAGCACGCACACGATCAGCAGGGCGTGGATCCGGTCGCGAGCGCGATCGGATGCCGCGGAGTGGGGCATCGGGCATGTCCTCCGGGTCTTGCACCGCGTCGTCGTCGACGTGGTGCGGACCACTCTACATGCGCCGTTATCGTTTCGTTACTCAGTTTTCTCGCGGGATCCGCGCACCGTCAGCACCGCGTTCCACAGCGCCTCGGCGACGTCCCGCTTGCTCCCGTCCGCCGACGATACGAGCTCGCCATCGGCCGAGACGATCGCCAGCGCGTTGTCGCCGCTCTCGAACCCCCTGCTCCAGCCGACCTCGTTGACCGCCAGCAGATCGGCGCCCTTGCGGGCGGCCTTGCGCCGGCCGCGCTCGAGGAGCGTCTCGCCCTCTCCCGGCGTCTCGGCCGCGAATCCCACGATCGTCTGCCCGTCGCGGCGGGCGCGCACGAGCGCGGCGAGGATGTCGTCGTTCTCGATCAGGTCGAGCGTGATTCCATCTCCGGGCGCGGACTCCTTCGCGCGCTTGAGCGGCGACACCTCGGCAACGCGGTAGTCCGCGACCGCGGCCGCCATCACGACGACGTCGGCGGAGACCGCCTCGACCGCGACCGCTGCTGCGAGCTCTGCCGCGGTTCCCGCACGCACGAGCCGCACGCGGGGATGGACGGATGCCTCGGCCAGCGGTGCGTCGTCCACGTGCGCGGCGATCAGCACCACGTCGGCGCCGCGGTCCGCCGCCGCGAGCGCGACGGCGACG
>NZ_RRYE01000503.1 GCF_004010105.1 Microbacterium sp. CPCC 204701 | reverse complement strand
AGCCGTGCCGGGGCAGCGGCATCGCCGAGTGGCGTCGCGACGACGGCGGCGACGCGGCGGATGGCGTCCGCCAGCGCCTCTTGCGGCTCCGCAGCGTCGCCACGATCGGCCCCTCGCGCCTCGGGCAGCTGGTCGACCTCCGTCAGCAGGTCGACCAGTTCACGGCTGAGGAACACCGTGCGCTCGAGGGCGGTGAGGCGGCGGTCGTTCTCATCCTGCTCATTCCGATGCCGGCGACGACGCGGGTTGGCCTGGGCGCTCTCGTCGGCCTCCTGCACGTCGGTGATCACCGACGAGCCGGTCTCGTCGAGCGACGCGAGGGCGTCGTCGAATCGGCCGGACTCGACGTCGCCGCGCAGGACGGCGTCGGCGGCATCCTCGAGCAGGGTGGCGACGGCGTCCCGCAGGTGCGAGAGTCGCTCCCCGGCCCGCCGCAGGTACAGGGGCGGGAGGATGAGGAGGTTCACGACGATGCCGACCACGACGCCGAACGCCATCGTCACGAGGTACGACAGCGAGAAGGCGCCGCGATCGCTCCCGGCGGCGAGCAGCACGAAGAGCGCGGCGAGGGCGACCCAGTCCTGACCTGCGCCGAGTGGGCGCAGCCCGCCGAGGAGGACGCCGACGCCGACGATGACTGCGAGGACCACCCCGCCCGGCACGCCGAGGCTGAGGGCGGCTGCACCGCACAGGCCGAGGCCGATCCCCGGCGCCAGACCGGCGAGCACTTGAAGGCCCACGCGGGTGGAGCGCGCGACCGTCGGACTCATCGTGACCAGGGCGCCGAGCGGAGCGTAGTACGAATACTCGTCCGCCGCGAACGGGATGAACGGGGCGAGGTACCACGCGACCACGGCCGCCAGCGACGTCTTCGCGGCCAGCAGGAGCCGCGGCTGATCGGCCAGCCGGGCTGCGTACGAGACGGCGTCTCGAATGGGCGGTGTGCGGTCACGTGTCACGGTGCGCTCCTCGATCTGGCACGCTACCCGCCGATGCCTGCTCCGCCCCGGGGCTTGCGTCCGAGGCGCGGGCGGGTTAGCCGCCGGTGCGGGCTCTCGGGCGCTGCGGGGTACGTAAGACTGGTCGCATGGGTTTCACGCGCGCCGAGCTGGAGGGTTTCCGCGGGCGGAGCGTTCCGGACCTCATCCCCGAGGAGCCGACGCTCGTGTTCGTCGGCATCAACCCCGGTCTGTGGACGGCCGCCACGGGTGTGCACTTCGCGCATCCCGGCAACCGCTTCTACCCGGCGCTGGTCGCGGCGGGCATCATCCCGCGGCTGCCGCGAATCGGCGACGACGGCATGCCCGAGACCGATCGGCGGATGTTCCTGGACGCGGGCATCGGCATCTCGAACCTCGTCCACCGGGCCACCGCACGTGCCGATGAGCTCGCGCGCAGCGAGCTGCGTGCCGGCGCCGAGCGTCTGGCGACGGATGCTGCGGCGTGGCACCCGCGTGCGGTCGCAGTGGTCGGGGTGACGGCGTACCGGCAGGGCTTCGCGCGTCCGCGCGCTCTCGCGGGCCGCCAGCACGAGACCCTCGGCGGTGCCCAGCTGTGGGTCGTGCCGAACCCGAGCGGCTTGAACGCCCACGACACGGTGGCCTCGCTCTCCGAGGCGTACACCGCGCCTGCCCGCGCGGCCGGAGTGATCGCGTGACTTCGCCGCGCGGCGAGGTCGCAGCCCCGCGGACGCGGAGGCGACGGCTCTTCGCGGCCGTGGCCCTAGCCGTGGTGATCGTGGCGGGGCTGGTGGTCCATGGCGCCCTGCCCGACACGGCGGCGACC
>NZ_RRYE01000502.1 GCF_004010105.1 Microbacterium sp. CPCC 204701 | reverse complement strand
GGGGGGTGCCGCGGTGACGGGCAGCGACGACCGCGGGACGCCTGGCTCCCCGCTGCCGGCCGTCGCGTCACGGCCGGCAGCGGCGGGGCCGATGCCGCTCGGCTCGAATGTGTTCACCATGGCGAGGGCGGCGCGCTGGAGGTAGTCCCACAGCGTCGCCTCGTGCAGGGGCGGCAGGTCGAGCCCGTCGACCGCGACGCGCATGTGGGCGAGCCAGCGGTCTCGCGCGTCGGGATTGACGTGGAACGGCGCGTGACGCATGCGCAGTCGCGGGTGCCCGCGCTGCTGGCTGTAGGTCGTCGGACCGCCCCAGTACTGCGCGAGGAAGAGGGTGAGGCGCTCCGTGGCCGGACCCAGGTCTTCCTCCGGGTACATGGGCCGCAGCACGTCGTCGTCGGCGACGCCGCGGTAGAACGCGTCGACGAGCCGCGCGAACGTCTCGTGGCCGCCGACCTCGTCGTAGAAGCTCATCGGCTCCGCGCCCGGCGGGGACGGGGTGCCGGGGGGTGTGACGGCGTCGCTCATGAGGTGCCTTCGGGGGTGGAGCCGGCGTCGTCTCCCGGCGTCTGCGACTTCTTGCCCGTGCGCTTGGGCTTCCATACCGGACGCTCGACGACGGGCGGAGTGACGGGGTTCGGCTTGGTCTTGGGCGGGTTCGCCCCGCGGACGCGAAGAGCACCCTCGATGCCGGTCGGCATGATCGTGGTGAGGGCGGGGAGCGTGATGCCCATCTCGTCGATCGTCCGCTTGAGGCGCATGCGCAGTTCGCGCGCGACGTCGTCCTTCGCGTTGGCGCGCGTCTTCATGACCAGACGGATGACGAGCGCGTCGCCCGAGATCGACTCCAGGCCCCACACCTCGGGCTGCTCGAGGATGCGCGTGCGCCAGTTCGGATCCTTGGCCAGCGCCTTCGCCGTGTCGAGCATCGCCTGCTCGACCTCGACGATGTCGGAGTCGACCGCCACCGACAGGTCGATGATGACCCGCGACCATCCCTGCGAGAGGTTGCCGATGCGGGTGATCTCGCCGTTGCGCACGTACCAGAGGGTGCCGTTGACGTCGCGCACGTGCGTGACGCGCACGCTGACGTACTCGACGATGCCGGTCGCGAGACCGAGATCCACGACGTCGCCGATGCCGACCTGATCCTCGGCGACGATGAAGATGCCGTTGAGCACGTCCTTGACGATGTTCTGCGCGCCGAAGCCGAGCCCGGCGCCGACTGCGGCGGTGAGCAGCGTGAGAGAGCCGAGCGCGGTCGGGGCGATGGCGTTGATGATCAGCAGGATCGCGATCACGACGATCGTCACGTTGACGACGTTGTGCAGGATCGATCCGAGCGTGCGTGTGCGCTGCACGAGCCGCACCGACGCCAGCGGCGAGCGTTCCAGCGCCTGGGTGTCGTCGACCTTCGCCTTCGACTTCGCGCCGCTGACGATCCGGTTGACCACACGCCGGATGACGAACCGGAGGATCCAGGCCAACAGCATCGCGCCGGCGATGATGCACACGACGGCAACGAGGTCCCAGCCGGCGTTGACGAAGAAATCGCCGACCTCCTGCCAGACCGTCGGGTCGGCGATCGCAGGCGGGGTTCCGGAGTCCAGGGGGGTGATCATCGTCACGATCCTAACGACGGATGCCTCGACCCCGGCTGAGCGCGGGGCCGAGGCATCCGTCGATCATCACTGCGCGTCGCGGTCCTGCACGGTGAGGGCCCGCTCGACGCCGGCGAGGTTCTCGGCGACGAGGCGACGCAGCGCCGCGGCGGCGTCGGCGTGCGCCTCGAGCCACGCGCGGGTGG
>NZ_RRYE01000501.1 GCF_004010105.1 Microbacterium sp. CPCC 204701 | reverse complement strand
CCTCGAGATCGACCTGGCCCGCGTCGCCCGCGCCCGCGCGCAGCTGGAGCAGGTGCGGGCGGGTGGCACGATCTTCGCCCCGGACGCGCGCGTGTCGTTCGCGCGCGGCGGATTCGAGGTGCCCGTGCCCGGCGGCCGGCGGCCTGCCGTCATCCGGGCGATGAATGTGCTCCGCCAGTACGACGAGACCGACGTGGCTCCTGCCTGGGAGGCCATGGCGGCGCGGCTCGCGCCGGGAGGAGTGCTGGTCGAGGGCACGTGCGACGAGCTCGGCCGCATCGCCACGTGGGTGGCCGTCGGACCCGACGCCGTGCCGCGCACGCTCACGATCTCGCTCCGCCTCGCCGGGCTGCAGCATCCGTCGATCGCCGCGGAGCGGCTGCCGAAGGCGCTCATCCACCGCAACGTCGCGGGCGAGCAGGTGCACCGCCTGTTCACTGCCCTCGACGCCGAGTGGGACCGCGCCGCCGTCGTCTCGCCCTTCGGCGCCGAGCACCGCTGGCGCACGACGCTGGCCGCGCTCACCGCGGCCGGATGGCAGCTGCAGGAGCGCTCGCGGTGGCGGCTGGGGGAACTGACGCTGCCGTGGAAGGCGATCCGCCCCGCGTGAGCATCAGACCCGGGGCACCACGGCACGGGCTTCGGCCGACGTCATGCCCGTCGCGGTGAGCAGATCCACGGCGAGCGGGCGGAGGGCCGTGATCAGGTTCTGCTCGCTCACCGACCCGTGCGGAAGGATGGCCACGGGATCCAGCCGGGCGGCGACGACGCGCACCGCCTCGCGCGCCGCCGGCTGCAGAGCGATGTCGTCGAGGCTGTCGTCCACGAGCCTGGCCGCGCGCATGAGCTCGGCGACGAGTTCGGCCAGCACCGGCCGGCGCTCTCCGTCGTCGCACAGGTACGCCGCGCGCCGGGCGACCACCCGCAGGTTGCGGGTGGCGAGATCCATCGCCTCGAGCACCGCACGATGGCGTCGCAGCTCGGCACGCTGCGGCCGCAGCCACGGCGAGAACCCGGCCACCGCCAGGCTGGAGTCCAGCGACGCGCGCCAGTTGTCGACGTGGACTGCGATGCCCCGGGCCTTCTCGAGCGCCCGCGCCGCGCGCATCGCGTCGCCACGGCGCAGCGCCTGCACGATGGTGCGAGCGGCGTCGTCCGCCGTGGAGAAGACCATGCGGCCGTCTCGCAGCTCTTCGCGGCGTGGATTTCGCGGGATCAGCGCCGTCGCGACCAGCGCGGCCACACCCCCGACGGCGCCGTCGATCAGGCGCGCGAAGGGCTCAGCGGCAGGCAGCGACATGACGATGACCGCCTGCACGGCTGCCATGATCGCGAAGGGCGGATACGGGGAGAGGAACCGCGCGACGAGGAGGGTCGCCCCGAGCGCGAGCGCGAGCTGCCACCACCCGGGACCCACGACGAGCACGAAGCCGTCCGCGACCAGGATTCCGACGAGCATTCCCACGACGGTCTCGAGCACCCGGCGAGGCCGCGCGTCGCGCACCAGGCCGAGGCTCGAGATGGTGACCGTCGCCGCCAGGAGCGGCGCCGGATGCCCCAGCACGTAGAGACAGAACGCCCACGCGCCGGTGGCCGCCGCCGTGATCTGAACGATCGCGATCGACGAATCGCGGACCCGCCCGACGTTCGACCGCAGGTTCACACGCGCCCGCCAGCCGGTCGGCACCGGCCGGGTGACCGGAGCCGGCTCGGCGTCGCCGCTCACCGACGCCTACTGCGCGGAGGCGCGGCGCGACAGCCGCGTGATCCGCGGGATGTTCGCGGTGGCGCCGGCATCGGGCGGCACGACGACCTCCTGGGCCG
>NZ_RRYE01000500.1 GCF_004010105.1 Microbacterium sp. CPCC 204701 | reverse complement strand
GCGCCGCCGCGGCAGTCGCGGCATCGGATCCCCCGGAGATCATCCGCGGCGACCTGCTCGAGACGGTGACGGATGCCGCGGCCGCTGCCCCCGCCGACGCCACCGTCGTGGTGTTCCACAGCGCGGTGATGCCCTACCTCGACCACGACGGGCGGGAGCGCTTCGCCGACATCATGAGCGGACTCGGTCAGGCGATCGGGCGGACCGTCGTGTGGCTCTCGAACGAGAGCACCGGGGTCTTCCCGCGGATCGACACGCGGCTGCCCCCGGGCCTGGACGTCGGCGCACGGTTCGTGCAGTCGCGCGACGGCGAGCCGATCGCGCTCGCCGGCCCGCACGGAGCGATGTACGACACGACACCCTTCTAGGCGTCGGAGCCGCCAAGCCGTTGAGAATGCAGGAACAATCGGCCGGTTCTTCGCGGGAGCCGCCGCCGAAGCCCGCGTTTTTCCTGATTCCTCGCCGGCCCCGCGTAACACGCGGCCGCTCCGGCACGCCGCAGGCGAGAATGGTCGGATGGACTGGCAGACCTCCGAAGACACCGTGCCCAGCGCACCGGTGACGGAGGCGGACGCCCGTCTGCTCGGCGGGCGCCCGCCGGCGACGGGCGCGTGGCGCGACGGAGACCCCGTCGGCGACCGGCACTTCGCGGCGTTCGGGCCGTTCCGCACGGAGGGCGGTCGTGAGCTTCCCGGCTACCGCATCGCCTACGAGACGTGGGGCGAGCTCAACGCCGCGCGCGACAACGCCGTGCTCGTGCTGCACGCGCTCACCGGCGACAGCCACGTGCGCGGGCCGGCGGGCCCTGGCCACCCCACGTCCGGGTGGTGGGACGACATCGTCGGCCCTGGCGCCCCGATCGACACCGACCGCTGGTTCGTGATCGCGCCGAACATGCTGGGCGGATGCCAGGGGTCGACGGGTCCGGCATCCATCGGTCCCGACGGATACGAGTGGGCCTCACGGTTCCCGTACCTCACCGTCCGCGACCAGGTCACCGCGCAGGTGCGCCTCGCCGATGCGCTCGGCATCGAC
Source organism: Microbacterium sp. CPCC 204701 (assembly GCF_004010105.1). Lineage (GTDB taxonomy): Bacteria > Actinomycetota > Actinomycetes > Actinomycetales > Microbacteriaceae > Microbacterium. Next base: position 791 of record NZ_RRYE01000500.1, on the reverse strand, counting down.
GTGTGGGCCGCGGTCGTGGGCGGCTCTATGGGCGGAATGCACGCACTGGAGTGGGCGGTGTCTCTCCCCGAGCGCGTCGCGCGCGTCGGCGTGCTGTCGGCGCCGCCGGTCAACACCGCCGACCAGATCGCCCTGAACTCGGTGCAGCTCGAGGCGATCCGCATCGACCCGCGCTTCCAGACCGGGGAGTACTACGACGCAGCCGACGGCGACGGACCGACGCGCGGCCTCGCGCTCGCCCGCCGCATGGCGCTGCTGAACTACCGCTCGCCCACCGAGCTCAACCAGCGGTTCCAGCGCTCATGGCAGTCGGGCGTGAGCCCGCTCGGCCGCGGCGGTCGATTCGCCGTGGAGTCGTACCTCGACTTCCATGGCAACAAGTTCACCCGCCGCTTCGACGCCAACTCCTACATCACGCTCGTCGAGGCGATGAACTCGCACGACGTGGGCCGCGAGCGCGGCGGCATCGAGGACGCGCTCGCGCGCGTCACCGCGACCGCGCTCGTGCTCGGCATCGACAGCGACCGCCTGTTCCCCGTCGACGGGCAGCACCGCATCGCACGCGGCATCCGGAATACTCTCGACGGCGACCGGGCCGTCGTGCTCTCGAGCGACTTCGGCCACGACGGCTTCCTCATCGAGACGCAGGTCGTGGGCGCGCACGTGCGCCGGCTGCTCGCGGCCTGACTCAGCCGGTGCGCGTGTAGCGCCAGGGCAGCGAGCCGATCTCGAGCCGGTGCCGCGCGGAGCCGGGCTCCGAGGCATCCGGATCGTACTCCGCGTCGCCGTGC
>NZ_RRYE01000050.1 GCF_004010105.1 Microbacterium sp. CPCC 204701 | reverse complement strand
CGGCTGGTGCGGATCGGACCGGGCGCCCGGTGGATGCAGGTCGCCGCAGCGCTGGGCGAGCACGGCTGGGCGCTGAGTTCGGGGGACTACGGCGGCGTGGGCGTCGGCGGGCTCGCCACGGCGGGCGGCATCGGCTTCCTCGCGCGCGAGCACGGCCTGACCCTCGACCACCTGCGCGCGGCCGAGGTGGTGCTGGCCGACGGCACGATGGTGCGGACGGATGCCGAGCACCACCCCGATCTGTTCTGGGCGGTCCGCGGAGCCGGCGCCAACATCGGCATCGTGACGGCCTTCGAATTCGAGGTCGACCACGTCGGCGACGTCGGCTGGGCGCAGCTGGCGTTCCAGGTCGATGACGTCGCGGAGTTCCTCGAGGGGTACGGGCGCATCGTCGAGGCCGCGCCGCGCGACGCCACGGTGTTCCTGCTCGCCGGTGGGCCGCGTCCCGGGCAGCCGCAGGTCGTGCAGCTCTACGGCGTGGTCGACTCCGACGACCCCGACACGATCATCGCGCGGCTTCAGCCGTTCGCCGAGCTCGCGCCGCTCGTGCAGCAGTCGGTGCAGCTCGTGCCCTACGCGCAGGTGATGGCCAACGCCGACCTGGGCCCGCAGCACGGCGCGGGAGAGCCGCATTCGCGCTCCGGGCTGATCGAGCACGTCACGCCGGAGTTCGCGAACGCGGCGGCGCGGATGCTGGAGTCCGGCGCCATCCCGTTCTTCCAGCTGCGTGCGGTCGGCGGGGCGGTCTCCGACGTCCCCGAGGACGCCACGGCGTATGCCCACCGGTCGGCGAACTTCTCGGTCGTGGCGCTCGGCTCGAACCCCGCGCGCCTCGACGCGCAGTGGCAGGCGCTCGCCGCTCACGTCCGCGGCATGTACCTGAGCTTCGACTCGTCCGAGCGTCCCGAGCGCATCGCCGAGGCGTTCCCGCCCGCGACGCTCGCGCGGCTGCGACGGATCAAGGCCCAGTACGACCCGACGTGCGTCTTCCGCGACAACTTCGCGATCGAGCCCGCCGGGGCTGACGCCGCCTGACCTCCGGCATCCGTCATCCGTTCCTGGCGACTCGCCACTTCCGGCCGCTTCCCGTGCGCATCTTGGCGACTCGCCACTTTCGGCCGCATTCTCGTGCGGATCTTGGCGACTCGTCACAAAGCGCCCGCGCGATCGGATTTCTGGCGAGTCGCCAGGACGGGCGGATTCCGTCGTCTTCCTTGGCGAGTCGCCAGACACGGCGGCGCGGGGCGGTGGCCAACGGGTGGGGCCACCGACGGACACTGAGCAGGATTCAGGAAGCGGGATGTCCGGATTGAGCGGCAGACTGTTCGCCATGCCAGACACCCACATCGCCGATTCCCACGAGGTCATCCGTGTGATCGGAGCCCGCGAGAACAACCTCAAGAACGTCTCGGTCGAGATCCCGAAGCGCCGGCTGACGGTCTTCACCGGGGTCAGCGGCTCGGGCAAGTCGTCGCTCGTCTTCGGCACGATCGCGAACGAGTCGCAGCGGCTCATCAACGAGACGTACCCGACGTTCGTGCAGCAGTTCATGGGGCAGCTGAGCCGGCCCGAGGTCGACGGGCTCGAGAACGTCAGCCCCGCGATCATCGTCGACCAGGAGCGGATGGGCTCCAACGCGCGATCCACGGTGGGCACGGCGACCGACGCGTTCGCGATGCTGCGGTTGCTGTTCAGCCGTCTCGGCCAGCCCCATGTCGGGTCGCCGCAGGCCTTCTCGTTCAACATCCCGTCGGTCTCGGGAGCGGGCGCCGTGACGCTCGAGAAGGGCGGCAAGACCGTCAAGGAGCGTCGCAGCTTCGAGATCACGGGCGGCATGTGCCCGCGGTGCGAGGGACTGGGCGAGGTCAGCGACATCGACCTCGACGAGCTGTTCGACAAGACGAAGTCCCTCGCCGAGGGCGCGCTCACGATCCCGGGCTACAACGTCGACGGCTGGATGGTGAAGGGATTCACCGAGTCGGGCTTCGTCGATCCGCACAAGCCCATCCAGGACTACACCGAGCAGGAGCTCCAGGACTTCCTCTACAAGGAGCCCACGAAGGTCAAGATGGCCGGCATCAACATGACCTACGAGGGGCTCGTGCCCAAGCTCACGAAGTCGATGCTGCAGAAGGACCGCGACTCGCTGCAGCCGCACATCCGCACGTTCGTCGACCGTGCCGTGAAGTTCACGGCGTGCCCCGACTGCGGCGGCTCGCGGCTGAACGAGGGCGCGCGGTCGTCGAAGATCCGGGGGACCAGCATCGCGGATGCCGCGGCCATGCAGATCACAGACCTCGCGGAATGGCTCGACACGGTCGACGACCCGTCGGTCGCCCCGCTCATGGCGGGGCTCCGGCAGACGATCGCTGCGTTCATCGACATCGGCCTCGGCTACCTCTCGCTCGACCGCTCGTCCGGCACGCTGTCGGGCGGCGAGGCGCAGCGCACCAAGATGATCCGCCACCTCGGGTCTGCCCTCACCGACATCACCTACGTGTTCGACGAGCCGACCGCAGGCCTGCACCCGCACGACATCTCGCGCATGAACGACCTGCTGCGGCAGCTTCGCGACAAGGGCAACACGGTGCTCGTGGTCGAGCACAAGCCCGAGGTGATCGAGATCGCCGACCATATCGTCGACCTCGGTCCCGGTGCGGGGCGGGCGGGCGGCGAGGTGCAGTACGAGGGCGATGTCGCGGGGCTCCGCACCTCGGGCACGATCACGGGCCGCCACCTCGACGACCGCGCCCGGCTGAAGCCTGCGACGCGTGACCCGAAGGGGGCGCTCGAGATCCGCGGCGCGAACCAGCACAACCTCAAGGACGTCGATGTCGACATCCCGCTCGGCATCCTGACGGTCGTCACGGGTGTCGCCGGGTCGGGCAAGTCCTCGCTCATACACGGCAACGTTCCGGCGTTCGACGACGTCGTGGTGGTCGACCAGTCCCCGATCAAGGGCAACCGCCGCAGCAGTCCTGCGACGTACACCGGCCTGCTCGACACCATCCGCTCCGCGTTCGCGAAGGCGAACGGCGTGAAGCCGGCCCTGTTCAGCGCGAACTCCGAGGGCGCGTGCGTCGCGTGCCGCGGCCTCGGCGTGATCATCACGAACCTCGGCTTCACGCAGACGGTCGAGACCCTGTGCGAGGTGTGCGACGGCTCCGGCTTCTCAGACGAGGTGCTCGAATACCTGCTCGATGGCAAGAGCATCGCCGAGGTGCTCGCGATGACGGCGGCAGAGGCATCCGTCTTCTTCGCCAAGGGTGCCGCCCACACGACGCTCAGCCGCATGATGGACGTCGGGCTCGGCTACCTCACGCTCGGCCAGGCGCTCAACACGCTGTCGGGCGGCGAGCGGCAGCGGCTGAAGCTGGCGATCTCGATGGCGAAGAAGGGTGCGATCTACGTGCTCGACGAGCCGACCACGGGCCTGCACCTCGCCGACGTCGACAACATGCTCGGGATGCTGGACCGCCTCGTCGACGCCGGCAACAGCGTCATCGTGATCGAGCACCACCAGGCCGTGATGGCGCACGCCGACTGGATCATCGACCTCGGGCCCGGCGCCGGTCACGACGGCGGCGAGATCGTGTTTCAGGGCACACCGGCCGATCTCGTCGCGCGCGGCGGCTCGCTCACGGCCGAGCACCTGCGCGAGTACGTCGGCGGCTGATCCGCCGCACGCTTCCGCCCAACGGGTGAGGCAGGGGGTGAATTTCGACCGTCACCTGGTGGCGGATCGCTAGCCTGCTCCCATCGGTGGCACTCAGCACAGCGCCGCGGCGACCGGGGTGCTCCGGCGGCGGCGACCACGCCCGTGCGGTCGTCGGTGCCACGGGGGGAGTGAGATTGTCTCGCGCAAGAACGAGTGGTTCAGGTCGGTCTTCGGCGGTGATCGGGCGGCGGCTGCTCGCACCGATCGCGGCGATGGCGATGCTGGTAGGCCTGATTTCGGCAGCCCCGGCCGCCGCGGCCGGCCCAGCGGTGCTCTCGATCACCGTGACACCGGTCGACTACCTGACCGGCCAGGTGCAGACGACCGCCGGACGCGGTCAGCACGGTGATCGCATCGCGTACCGGGTCGACTACTCGTGTGCCGTCGAGGCGTGCGCGGGCGCGACGGTCCGCTTCACGCCGTCTCAGCCCGACCCGCACGGTATCGTGACCAACCCGCCCCGGGGCGGCAAGACCCTCCTCTCGTACGAGACGTGGACCCGCCCGCCGGGCAGTGGGACGGCTGCACCGACCGGGAGTGACGAGACGGGCTGGACCTTCCCCCTCGGCGACGTCCCGGCCGGGACCTCGGGCAGCTTCCTCGTGCAGTACACCAGCCCTGCGGTGAACACCTACACGACACTGCTGCCGTCGCAGTTCTATCCGAACGACTTCCAGATCGTCATGGGTGCGACGATCGATTCGCCCAACGCGCAGGCGCCCGCGACCTCCACCGCCGCGGCGGTCACGTGGCAGAACACCGTGCCGGACCCCAGCCTCACGGTGCGCGGTCCCGGACTGGTCAGGCCGGGCGACACCGCGAGCTACCTCGTGCGGATGTCGACCGGTGCCATCGCCAGGCGCGACGCGTCATCCGTCGCGGGCTTCTCGAATCTTCAGGCGGCGAGCAACTACACCGTCCGCGTTCCGCTGCCGGCCGAAGCGGTGTACGTGGAGGGCAGCGCCTCGCTGGGCGGCACCTACGACGCCGGCTCGCACAGTGTCGTCTGGACGCGCGGCACCGTCGAGACGCCCGACTACTACGCCGGCGGCGGCTTCGGCACCTCGAGCCCCACCCAGCAGTGGGTCGCCCGTGACGAGTATCGTCCGCGCTCCTTCGCGGTGACGTATCCGGCGTCGAACTTTCCCGAAGCCGACGAGAACGGCTGCAACTTCGAAGAGACCGCCACGATCCAGAACGCCACGGTGACCGCGACCTACCTCGACACAGCGCGGACGACCAAGACGTCAGCGCCCGACTCGTTCGGGACGGTGGTGTCGTGCTATGACCCGTTCGCCCGGGCGAGCACCGCCAAGGACGCGCTGTCGGATGCCACCGTGGGAGGTGTCCGACAGGTCAACGTACCTCCGGACGTGACCGGGATGACGTGTCCTGAGACCGGCCGCGACGACTGGAACCGCGTCTGCACGCCGGGACAGGCCCTGGCGCCGTTCGCGGACAACGCGAAGTACTGGGTCGTCGGCGCGTACAACGCCGGCAACGTGCCGGGACGCGCGACAGTCGTCGACGACACGCTGGATCAGGCCGACGCGCCCGTGTATCAGATCCGGGCAACCTCCACGCAGCCGGCTCCGACCATCGACTTCACCTATCAGTGCGCGACGGGCTCGCCTGTCTCGGGCTCGGTCACGGCGGTCAGCACCACGCTCACCGCGGCGCAGCGTGCGGACGGCTGCCGGTACACGTCAGCGACCGTCACGAGCGGAGACATCGCGCCTGGCAACATCCGTCCCACCGACACGGCCGGCGGAACCCCGTTCCACGTCTACTTCGACTTCACGGTCACGACGACCGCGCCGGCCGGCGAGACCCGCTCCAACAGCACCACGATGACGATGAGCTATCCCGGCCACGACCTCGAGGACGTCGTCGACAGCGCCACGCGCGTCCTCAGGCTCCGCGAGACCCCGCGTGTGGCGACCGCCCTGCCCCGGTTCGCGGCGAGCTTCGTGGGCAACCCCGTCGTCGAGAACGGCGGCAACGCGGTGCCCGGCCGGAACGTGACGTTCTCGCTCCGCGGCGCGACGGCGAATATCCCCGCCGACCAGGACGTGGCCCCGATGTATGTCTTCACTGCGCCGGTGGGGTGGCGCGTCGTACCGGACTCGGCATCATTCGGCGCGCAGGCGATCGACCCGTCCGTGACGTTCGCGTACCGGACGGTCACGATCGACGGCCAGCAGCGCGACGTCGTGGTCGCGAGCTGGCCGGACACGGTCCGATTCGGTGAGAACACGACCTGGCCCACGATGACGGTGAAGGCGCAGCCGACCTTCGCGGTGGCCGCCGGTACGCAGAGCCGGGCCAGCGCGTGGGTGGGTGACTCGCGCGACTTCTACACGGCCACCGATGCGACGTTCACCGGCGCGGTGACCGATGCGGCCGACGTCGACGGCGACGGATCGACCTCCGACGTGTTCGCGAGCGTCGTGCAAGATGTGCTGGTGTCCGGCACGGACCTGGCGTCCGTCGTGAAGGAAATCTGTCTCCCCGACGACAATGGCGACTGCGACTGGATCGGCGACAGCAGCCGTCCCGTGCCGGTCTCCACCACGGCCACCGACATCCGCTACCGCGTCACGATCGCCAACGCCGGCAACCGGACGCTGAACGGCATCGTGACCTACGACATCCTTCCGTACGACGGGGATTGGCGGGGATCGACGTTCACCGAGACGCTGAGCCAGGTCGACAACGTCTCCAGCGGCCTGGACCTCAGCTATTCGGTGTCGAGGAACCCTCCGCGCCCGGAGGTGACGAGCGAGCCCACCGACAGCACGCCGTGGACGCCGACGGTCTCCGGCGCGGCCGCCATCCGCGCCGCCTACGACGGCGATCTGGCCCCAGGTCAGGAAGTGTCGTTCGAGTACGCGGCCGATGTCGGCGCGGGGTCGAGCGCCGACGCCCGAGCCTGCAACTCGATCGCCATCGACACGGCGCAGACCCTTCCGTCGGAGCCTCCCGCAGTGTGCGCGGTCACCGCGGAGGCGGACGTGGAGATCACCGTCCCCGAGCGACTCCCGCTGCAGGCGGGCCGGCCCGGTGTCGTGCCGTTCACCGTCGTCAACCACGGCGGCTCTGCGGACGCGCCCGCCAGCGTCACCGTCGAGGTGCCGGAGGGACTCACCGTGACCTCGCTGAGCCCGGCGGGGTGGTCGTGCACGACGCCGGCGGGCGCTGCGCCGGTCGAGGGCGCCGCGACCCTGACGTGCGAGCCGGTCGATGCGTCCGGCGAGGTCACGACGCTCCCTCTCGACACCGCGGTCCCGCTGCAGCTGCCGGTGCGCCCGGCCGACGGAGCAGGGGCGACGTGCGTGGAAGCCGTCGTCTCGGGCATCATGGCCGACCCGGTGCCCGAGAACAACGACGCCGAGGGCTGCTTCCGGATCTTCGCCGGCGCGCCCGGGCTCCAGGTCGACAAGTCGGACGGCGTGGAGGTCGCCGTCGCGGGTGAGCAGCTGACCTACACGATCACGGTGACGAACGTGCTCGTCGGTGAGGCGCTCACAGCCGTGTCGGTCGAGGATGCGCTGCCGGCCGGCGCGGTGTTCGTGAGCGCGAGCGACGGCGGCGTCCACACAGGAGCGGACGCCAGCGGCCAAGGCGGCAGCGTCGAGTGGGTCGTCGACCTGGCGCCCGCCGGCACGCCGGACGGCGAAGGATCCGACGGCACCGGAGCAGCCGGAAGCTCGCTGACGAGGACCGTGACGGTCCGCGTGGACCCGGGCGCCGTCGGCGATCTGGTCAACGTGGTCACCGCGTCGGCACCCGACCCTGCTTCCAGCGGCGAGGTGCTGTCGGCCGAGGCCGACGACACCGATCAGCTGCGCCGTGTCTCGGTGTCGAAGTCGAGCAACGCGGCTGCGTCGGGCGTGCGTCCCGGCGACCGCGTGACCTACACGGTCAGCATGGTCAACGACGGCACCGCGGGATTCCCTGAGGACGACCCGGCACGGCTCGTCGACGACATGTCGGGTGTGCTCGACGACGCCACGTTCGCCGAGGGAACGGCGGCGGTGACGGGCGCGGACCCCGCCGCCATCTCGCCGGACGACTCCGGCCGCGTCGTGTGGTCGGGGCCCCTGCCGGTGGGGGCCGCGGTCACGTTGACCTACACCGTCGTCGTCGGCGACGGCGCGGACATGCGTCTTGCGAACACCGCGTGGGGTTCGGGAACCGTCGGCGCGTCATGCGACGACGGTGTCGATCAGAACGGCTTCGCATGCGCGACGGTCGAGTCGGTGTTCGCCCCGGAGCTGAGCAAGCGAGTCGAGTCGTTCTCGCAGAACGACGACGGCACCTGGTCCATCGTGTACGCGATCGATGTGACCAGCGCAGCGCCCGAGGGATCGACGACGTACGCGCTCGCCGACAGCCTGCGGTTCGGCGCCGGCCTCGAGGCGATCAGCGCGACGGCGACTCTCCCCGACGGTTCGCCCTCTCCGACCTGGGTCGCTGACGGCGACGCGACGATCGCCGCGGGCGTGCCGATCGCGGCCGGCGAGCAGCACACCTACCGCGTCAGTGTGACAGCCGAAGCCCACGAGACCCCGGGCACCGCGACGGCGGTCTGCGCGGCGGGCGCGGAAGGCGGCTTCGCGAATGCCGCGTCGCTGTCGCTGCCGGGTCGCTCGCTCGTGACCGCCGAGGCGTGCGCGTCCCCGGTCGAGCCTCGAGTCGGCAAGACGGTCGCGGCTCCGGTGCAGCAGCCGGACGGCAGCTGGCTGGTCTCGTACACCGTGTCGGTGGTGAACCGAAGCCGGGCCACGGCCGACCTCGCCTACACGCTGCGCGATCAGCTCCGGTTCCCGTCGGGTGTGGTGGTGCTGGATGTCTCCGCCAGCGGTCCCGGCGGCAGTGCGATCGCCGGATTCGACGGCGCGGCTGCCACGTCGCTGACGCCGGCGGTGGTGCGCATCCCGGCACCGACCGGGACGCAGTCGTCGGTCGCCCACTCGTACACGGTGACAGCGCGCGTGGACGCGCCGCTGGGTGCCGTCGCGGCGTCCGACTTGCTGTGCGGACCCGCCGGAACCGGCGGCTACGCGAACACCGCGACGCTCTTCGCCGGAACCGGTGCCACCGTGTCGGGTACCGCGGATGCCTGCACCGCGGTGATCGCCAACCCCATGGTCGACATCGCCAAGCGCGTGGTGTCGTCATCGATCCTCGACAGCGACAACTGGTCGATCGTGTATGAGGTGCGGGTTGAGAACCCCGATGCCCGGTACGCGTCGCACTATCGGCTGGAGGACCGGCTGGCGTTCGCCGACGAGGCGACGGTGGTGGATCGGCGCGTCACCGGCCCCGCCGGAGTCGCCCTCGACACGACGTGGAACGGCGACTCGAACCCGCAGCTGCTGAGCGCGCCGGCGGCGATCGCCGCCGGGGCGACGCATGTGTACACGGTGACCGTCGAGGTCGACCCGGGCAGCCTGATCGCGGAGTCGCCTGCGGCCGACTGCCGAGTCGATGCAGGCGAGACGGGCACGGGCTACCGCAACATCGCGACCGTGGTCGTGGGGGGACGCACGGCCTTCGCGGATGCCTGCGAGCCGGCCACCGACCCGAGCGTCGTGAAGGCCGTGGCGGGGCAGCCGGTGCAGGACGAGCAGGGTCTGTGGACGGTGGCATACACGATCACCGTGACGAACCGCTCCACGACGACCGCGGGAACGATCCCCTACGAGCTGACCGACGCCCTCGCCTTTCCTGCGGGGGTCGCGATCGAAGAGGTCGTGGTCGTCCCACCGGACGGTGCAGAAGCGGACGGCGCGTTCGACGGCACGACGGTGACGACGCTCGGCGGCCATGCGATCGGTGCGGCGGCCAGTGAGTCCGAGCCGCGCGTGCAGACGTGGACGGTCACGGTGACGTTCGCCGTTCCGGCCGGTCTGTCCGCCGTTCCCGCCTGCGATCCGCAGCAAGGCCCCGGCGGACTGCGCAACGAGACCGAGATCCGCGTCGGCGGCCGGGTCTCCGGTGCCGTCGCGTGCGTCAACGCGCCCGAGGTGCCGGCGCCCGCCGTCTCGAAGACGGTCACATCGCAGCGGCAGCTGGCCGACGGCACGTGGGCGGTCGCCTACGAGGTCGCCGTCGTGAACCCGTCGGCGACAGCGGCGAGCCGCTACACCCTCGACGACGCCTTCGCGCTCGGCGAGGGCATGACGCTGTCCGAGGCGACGGTGGATGTGCCCGCCGGTCTGCCGGACAGCGAGTGGGACGGCACGAGCGCCGAGGCCATCGCGACGGACGTACTGCTGCCGGCGGGCGGGAGCCACACCTACACCGTGCGCGCGGTCATCGACGCGGGCGCCGTGCAGTCGGCCGACGACGCGGCCGACTGCACCATCCAGCCCGGTGAGGTCGGAACCGGACTCGGGAACACCGCAACCCTCGACACGGGAGCTGTGCAGCTGGAGCGCTCCGCCTGCGCCCAGACGTGGGACCCGGGTGTCACCAAGCAGCTCGACGGCGTGCCCGTGCAGCAGGCCGACGGCGCATGGCTGCTGTCGTACACGATGACCGTCACGAACGCGTCCGACGTGCGGCTGTCGTACGGGCTCGTGGACGAGCTCTCGTTCCCGGCGGGCAGCGAGATCACCGTCGAGTCGGCCGCCGGCCGGTCCGGCTCGCCCGCGGTGAACGCGGATTGGGACGGGCAGACCGAACTCCAGCTCGTCCCCGACGGCGCGGCACTGCCACCGAACGCCGTGCACGTGTTCGACGTCACCGTGCGCGCGATGCTGCCTGACGACCAGGACAGCGTCGACGACGGCTGGGCCAACACCGCCACCGTCGTCTCCGGCGTCGAAGGGGTCATCCGGACGGACGCCGTGGCCACGGCCGACATCCGCGTGCCGGTGCTCGCGATCAGCAAGACCGCGACGCCGTCCGAGTCGTTCCTGCGGATCGGTGACGCCGTCGCCTACGAGATCACGATCGAGAACGTCGGCGAGGGCGAGTTCACCGACGTGTACCCCGCGCTGTTCTGGGATGACCTCGGCGACGTGCAGGATGACGCCGAGCTCGTGGGCGACCTGGCGGCGAGCCCGGCGACCGGGCGGTTCACCGAGACGGGGTCCGCCTATCGATTCGCCGCGCCGCTCGCGCCGGGCGAGAGCGTCACCATCACGTACACCGCCACGGTGGCCGACCACGGCGGCAACGCCGATCTGGTCAACCTCGCGTACGTGTCTGACCTGACCGAAGCCGCGCCGAACCCTCCGGCGGCCGACGATTGCGACGACGGCTGCGCCGTGACGCGCACGCCGCTGGCGGCCCTCCAGATCGCCAAGGCGGTCGATGCCTCGGTGGTGTCGTCCGGCGACACGCTGCGCTACACGGTGGCCATCACCAACACCGGCAACGTCGACATCCCCGAGGGCGATCCGGCCGTCGTCACCGACGATCTGAGTGGAGTGCTCGAAGGTGCCTCCTACAACGGGGACGCATCGGCCACGAGCGGCGCAATCGTGGCGAGCGACGCGACGCTGACGTGGACGGGCGGCCTCGAGACGGGTGAGACGGCGACGGTGACCTACTCGGTGACCGTCGCGAGCACCGCGCAAGACGGGTCCTCTCTGGTGAACGTCGTCACGAGCGACCCGACGCTCTTGGTCCGGGCGGCCGACGGCGGCGACGCCGTGCGGCAGGTGTCGGCCACGTCGGCCGTTCAGCGGCTGGCGGTCACGGGCGGGCATGGATCGTTCGGCGCAGTGTGGACACTCGCGCTCGTTCTGCTCGCGGCGGGGCTGGTCCTGATGTTCGGGCGTCGACGGCGCGCCGGTGCCCGGCCGAGTTGAGTCCGTCCATACCCGGATCCCGATGGGGGATTCTCCCCATCGGGATCCGGGCGGTTCCGACATACGCTCGCGGTGGGGAGGGTGCACCAGTGGGGTGGGACTCCGGGTTAGGCTGTAGCGTCCCCCCTCTCTCGTGAGCATCCGGCGGTTCCGCCAGGTGCTCCGTCGCACCGCTCGATGACGCCCAGAGGAGGCCCGCCCGCATGAGGTCGTTCACGTGGCTCCGGTCGCGCCCACGCACCCTTGCGTCGGCCGGCGCGGTGACCGCAGCCGCCGTGACGCTCACGACGATGGCCTTCGTGTACCAGGGGCTTCCGACGACCGAGGTCGACCTCCACGACGGCGGGGTGTGGGTGACGAAGCAGTCGAGTCTGCTCGTGGGCCACTTCAACCACGAATCGAAGGTGCTCGACGGCGGCCTGCGCACGACGGGCGACGAGTACGACGTCCTGCAGTCGGGCGAGACCGTCCTCGTCGTCGACGAGGGGTCCTCGAGCGTCACGGTCGTCGACCCGGCGATGGTCGCGCTCGCCGACGCGGCGAACGTCCCCGCCGGCGCCAAGGTGACGCTCGGCGGTGGGACCGTGTCGATCCTCGACCGCGCGTCGGGCGACCTCTGGGTCGTCGACGCGGCCGCGATCGCGTCGTTCCAGATCGAGGGCACCGACCCGGCCGTGAACGTCGGCGAGGGGGCGGATGCCGCGATCGGCGTCGACGGCCTCGTCCACGCCGTGTCGCCCGAGCGCCGCGAGATCGTCACCCTGGCCCTCCAGGAGGACGGGATGCTGTCCGAGCCTCAGCGGACCGCCCTGGCCGACCTGCCGAAGAACTCCGAGGTGTCGATCTCGGCCGTGGGTCAGCGCCCCGTCGTGCTCGACGCGTCGACGGGCACGGTCTACGCCGACGGAAGGGCCACCGTGGTCGATGGCGCCCGGAGCGCCGTGCTGCAGCAGCCGGGGGCATCCTCGGACGCGGTGACGCTGTCGACGGATGCCGCGCTCGTGCGCGTGCCATTCGACGGGTCCGAGCCGACGGCGGTCGAAGCAGGTCCGGAAGGGGCGCCCACGGCGCCGGTCTGGCTCGAAGGCTGCGCCTACGGCGCGTGGAGCGGATCCGCACGATTCGTGCGGGACTGCGCCGGCGACGGCGACGACCTCACCAGCGACATCGAGGGCGTGGAGCCCACGTCGGTGCTGCGGTTCCGCGTGAACCGCGACGTCATCGTGCTCAACGACATCGTCGGCGGCGCGACGTGGATGGCCGCCGAGAGCATGCAGCGCGTCGACAACTGGGACGAAATCACGCCGCCCGAGGGTGAGACCGAAGAGGACGAGGAGACCACCGAGGAGACCGTCGAGACGACGCTCCCGGAGCGGTCCGAGATCAACACGCCCCCGGTCGCCACCGACGACGACCTCGGCGTGCGACCGGGCCGCACCACAATCCTGCCGGTGCTCGACAACGACAGCGATCCCGACGGCGACGTGCTCACTTCGCGGGTGCTCGACGGCGGACCGTCGACGGGCGACGTGCAGTCCATCGACAACGGCCGCAATCTGCAGATCGCGGTGCCCGAGGACGCGACCGGCGCGGCATCCTTCTCGTACGAGATCTCGGACGGCCGCGGCGGCACCGACACCGCGTCGGTCTCGCTCGCCGTGCGCCCATGGGACGTCAACGCAGCCCCCACCCAGAAGCGCATCACGACCGTCGCGGTGGAGTCCGGCGGCACCGTGACCTACAACGTCCTGCCGGACTGGATCGACCCCGACGGCGACGACGTCTTCCTCGCCTCGGTCACGCCCGCCGAGGGCGACGAGGCCGACTTCACCTCCGACGGGCGCATCACCTATCGCGCGGTCGGCGGCACGCAGGGACGCAAGGACGTCGCGATCACCGTGTCGGACGGCACCGACATGGCGGTGGGCACGGTCAGGTTCGACGTGCGCCCGGTCGGCTCGATCGAACCGGTGACCAACGCCGACTACGTCGCGGTCCGGGCCGGCCAGACGGCGACCGTCGCGCCGCTCGCGAACGACGTCGGGGCGGGCCGCGAGCCGCTGCGGCTGGCGCGCGTCGACGCGGTGCCCGGTGCCGAC
>NZ_RRYE01000005.1 GCF_004010105.1 Microbacterium sp. CPCC 204701 | reverse complement strand
GTCGCGCCCGCGTCGCGACGCCCGGCGGGTCGCGTACGCTCCTGCGCATCGGGCCGTTCGACGCCGACGTCGCGGGCTGGGACGGAGCGCGCATCGGCGACGAGGTGGTGATCTTCGGGTCGCCGGCCGACGGCGCGCCGAGCCCGACCGACCTGGGCGAGGCCGCCGGGACTGTCGGCGAGGAGCCGCTGCTGCGAGTCTCGCCGCTGATCCCGCGGGTCTACGCGGGCTGAGAACGGCGACGGCGCCCTCCGGAAGAACCGGATGGGCGCCGTCTCTGCCTGGAGTCAGGCCTGAAGTCGCTCGGTCTCGTCGTGCCACGATGTGGCGATGGTGCGCAGCTTCTCTTCGTACTTGCGGCCGTGGTGCGCGCAGAAGAGCAGTTCGCTGCCGTTGACCTCGGCCGCGATATAGGCCTGGGCCCCGCACGAGTCGCACCGGTCCACCGCGGTGAGGCGGTAATCGAGGACGGTGGCGTTCTCCGTGGGTGTCGAAAGCGTGGTCATCTCGTTCCCTCCTCGTATGCGTAGAACTCCGTTGCGGTCATGAAATACAACCACGGCCTGGATGCGAGAATGCCGCGAACCGGGGACATTTCGCTGAGCGCGTAGCGCGCGCCGTCGGGGAGCGTGTCGACCCTGCACCGGGCGACCCCGCGATTACGATGGGAGATTGTGACCGCCGAGTACTCCGCCCATCATCTCCAGGTGCTCGAGGGACTCGAGGCGGTCCGCAAGCGCCCGGGCATGTACATCGGATCCACCGACTCCCGCGGCCTCATGCACTGCCTCTGGGAAATCATCGACAACTCCGTCGATGAGGCGCTCGGGGGCCACGGATCCCGCATCGACATCGTGCTGCACGCCGACGGCAGCGTCGAGGTCCGCGACCGCGCGCGCGGCATCCCGGTCGACATCGAGCCGCGCACCGGGCTCTCGGGCGTCGAGGTCGTCTTCACCAAGCTGCACGCGGGCGGCAAGTTCGGCGGAGGCTCCTACGCGGCTTCGGGCGGACTGCACGGTGTCGGCGCATCCGTCGTCAACGCCCTTTCGGAACGCCTCGACGTCGAGGTCGACCGCGGCGGCAAGACGTGGGCGATGTCGTTCCACCGCGGCGAGCCGGGCGTGTTCGCGAACGGCAGCCCCGACTCGGCCTTCACGCCGTTCGAGGATCGCAGCGAGCTGCGCGTCGCGGGTCGCGCAGCGAAGGGCGTCACCGGCACACGCATCCGCTACTGGGCGGACCGTCAGATCTTCACGAAGGACGCCGCGTTCAACCTCCAGGAGCTCGAGCAGCGCGCGCGGCAGACCGCGTTCCTCGTTCCCGGGCTCGAGATCGTCATCCGCGACGAACGTCCGGCCTCGACCGCCGACACCGGGGCCCCGGTCGAAACGAGCTATCGCTTCGACGGCGGGATCTCGGAGTTCACCGAGTTCCTCGCTCCGGATGCCGCCGTCACCGACACGTGGCGGCTCACCGGCTCGGGCACGTTCACCGAGACGGTGCCGGTGCTGCAAGCGACCGGAGCGATGATCCCCACCGAGGTCGAGCGCGAATGCCATGTCGACATCGCCGTGCGCTGGGGGACCGGGTACGAGACCGTATCGCGCTCGTTCGTCAACATCATCGCCACGCCGAAGGGCGGGACCCACCAGCAGGGCTTCGAGCAGGCGCTCATGAAGGTGCTCCGCACACAGATCGAGCAGAACGCCCGCCGCCTCAAGGTCGGCAACGACAAGCTCGAGAAGGACGACATCCTCGCCGGCCTGACCACGGTCCTCACCGTGCGACTGGCCGAACCGCAGTTCGAAGGGCAGACCAAAGAGGTCCTCGGCACGCCGGCGGTGCGACAGATCGTCTCCAACGTCGTCACGCGCGAGCTGACGGCTCGCTTCACCTCGGCCAAGCGCGACGACAAGGCCCAAACGTCGCTTCTGCTCGACAAGGTCGTCTCCGAGATGAAGGCGCGCATCTCGGCGCGCACCCACAAAGAGACTCAGCGCCGCAAGAACGCCCTCGAGTCGTCGTCGCTGCCCGCCAAGCTCGCCGACTGCCGATCGAGCGACGTGGCCGAGTCGGAGCTGTTCATCGTCGAGGGCGATTCGGCGCTCGGCACGGCCAAGCTCGCGCGCAACAGCGAGTATCAGGCGCTGCTGCCGATTCGGGGCAAGATCCTCAACGTGCAGAAGGCGTCGATCAGCGACATGCTCTCGAATGCCGAGTGCGCCGCCATCATCCAGGTGATCGGTGCAGGCTCGGGCCGCTCGTTCGATCTCGATACCGCACGCTACGGCAAGATCATCCTGATGAGCGACGCCGACGTGGACGGCGCCCACATCCGCACGCTGCTGCTGACGCTCTTCTTCCGCTACATGCGCCCCCTCATCGAGGACGGCCGCGTGTTCGCCGCCGTCCCGCCACTGCACCGGGTGGTCGTCATGAACCCGGGCTCCAAGCCGAACGAGACGATCTACACCTACTCCGAGCAGGAGCTGCACGGTCTGCTCGCCAAGCTGAACAAGGCCGGCAAGCGGTGGCAGGAGCCGATCCAGCGGTACAAGGGCCTCGGCGAGATGGACGCCGATCAGCTGGCGACGACGACGATGGATCGTGCCGGCCGCACGCTCCGCCGCGTGCGGATGACGGATGCCGAGGCTGCGGCATCCGTCTTCGAACTGCTCATGGGGAACGACGTCGCGCCTCGCAAGGAGTTCATCATCGACTCCAGCGACCGCCTCGGACGCGAGCGCATCGACGCGTGACGCAGGCGCGGCTTCCCACGAATGAGGGGCCGGCCCGACGTCAGCGGACGCCGGTGCCGATCGCGCCGATCACGCCGTCGAGAGCGGTACCCGACGCGTCGCGCTTGGCTCCCGAAGCCGGAAGGGTGCGTGTGGCGCCGTCCGCACCCACAGCGCGCGGCTCGGTGCCCACCCAGGCGACGGTCACGGCGTCCTCGCCCTTCAGGAACCGCTGAGCCCGCACGCCGCCGGTCGCACGACCCTTCGCCGGGAACTCGCTGAACAGCGACACCTTGGCGCTGCCCGCGTCCGTTCCGGGGATCGCGGTCGTCGAGCCGGCCACCGTGACCACCACCGCCTCGAATTCCGACGGCCCGACGACATCGAACGAGACGACGTGCGCACCCTCGCTCAGGCGGATGCCGGCCATGCCGCCCGCCGAACGCCCCTGCGGGCGCACCGACGACGCGTCGAACCGGAGAAGCTGCGCGTCGCTGGCGATGAACACGAGTTCCGCACCATCCGAGGCGGGGGCGGCGCCGACCACGCGGTCGCCATCCTTGAGGGCGATGATCTCGATGTCGTGCTTTGTGCCCAGCTCTGAGGCGGCGACGCGCTTGACGACGCCCTCCAGGGTTCCGAGGGCGATCGGCGGGGCATCCGTCAACGGCACCAGCGCCACGACGTGCTCACCGCCCGAGAGGCCGAGATACTGGTCGGCGCGGGTGCCCGCGGCGAGCTGGACCGAGTTGCCCGGCACCGACGGAAGGTCGACGGGGGACAAGCGCACCAGGCGGCCCGCGCTCGTGACAGCTCCGAGATCGCCGCGTGTCGTCGCATCGACGGCCGAGCGGATCGCATCGTGCTTGGAGCGCCGCGCGGGCGGCACGATGCCCCCGCCCGGCGCATCGGCGGTGAGCTCCGCACGGACCATGCGCCCGGTCGCCGAAAGGAACACCCGGCAGGGGGCGTCCGCGATCTGCAGGTCCGCGGCTGCGGCGGCGGCACGCGACCGCGGCACCACCGGACCACCGTTCATCAGCAGCGTCCGCCGAGGTGTCCCGAACGCCTCTGCCGCGGCGTCCAGCTCGCGCGCGACCTGGGCGCGCAGGAGCACGTCGCTGGCCAGCAGCTCCTCGAGCTGGGCGATCTCGGCCTTGAGGCTGTCGCGCTCGGTCTCGAGCTCGAGGCGCGAGAACTTCGTGAGGCGCCGCAGGCGCAGTTCGAGGATGTACTCCGCCTGGGCGTCCGACAGGTCGAACACGTCGATGAGGCGGCCGCGCGCCTGCTCGCCGTCGTCGGAAGTGCGGATGACCTGGATGACCTCGTCGATGTCGAGGATCGCGATCAAGAGGCCCTCGACCAGGTGCAGACGCTCCCTGCGCCGGTTGAGGCGGTGCCTGCTGCGGCGGGTGACGACGCTGATGCGGTGATCGAGGTAGACCCTCAGCAGCTCGCGGAGACCGAGCGTCTGCGGCTGCCCCTCGACGAGTGCGACGTTGTTGATGCTGAACGAGTCCTCGAGAGGCGTCAGCCGGTAGAGGTGGTCGAGGACGGCCTGCGGATCGAAGCCCGTCTTGATGCCGATCACCAGGCGCAGCCCGTTGTGGCGGTCGGTGAGGTCGGTGACGTCGGAGATGCCCTGGAGCTTCTTCGCGTTGACGGCGTCCTTGATCTTGTCGATCACCCGCTCAGGGCCCACGAGGTACGGCAGCTCGGTGACGACCAGGCCGGTGCGGCGCGGGCCGAGCGACTCGATCGAGACCTTCGCGCGTGTGCGGAAGCTGCCGCGCCCGGTCGCATACGCGTCCTTGATGCCGTCGAGGCCGACGATGATGCCGCCGCCGGGCAGATCGGGACCCGGCACGAACTCCATGAGCTCTTCGACGGTGGCATCCGGGTTCTCGAGCAGGTGCGTGGCCGCCCCGGCCACCTCGATGAGGTTGTGCGGCGCCATGTTCGTCGCCATGCCGACCGCGATGCCCGCCGTACCGTTGACGAGCAGGTTGGGGAAGGCCGCCGGCAGCACCTCGGGCTGCTGGAACTGGCCGTCGTAGTTCGGGATGAAGTCGACGACGTCTTCGTCGAGGTTCTCGGTGAGCGCGAGCGCTGCCGCCGCGAGCCGGGCCTCCGTGTAGCGGGGCGCGGCGGGGCCGTCGTCGAGCGAGCCGAAGTTGCCATGGCCGTCGACCAGCGGCACGCGCAGCGAGAACGGCTGCGCGAGGCGCACGAGGGCGTCGTAGATGGGCGCGTCGCCATGGGGATGGAGCTTTCCCATGACCTCGCCGACGACCCGGGCGCTCTTGACGTGGCCGCGGTCGGGCCGCAGGCCCATATCGGACATCTGGAACAGGATGCGCCGCTGCACCGGTTTGAGCCCGTCGCGCGCGTCGGGAAGGGCCCGCGAATAGATGACGGAGTAGGCGTACTCGAGAAACGACGTCTGCATCTCGGAAGAGACGTCGACATCTTCGATACGACCGTGGTCGGCGGGTGCGGAGTCGGTGCGGGAAGCGGGCATAGACGTGTGAGGCCTCGGGTGACGGCGGAGCGGAGGGGCGGTTCAGCGGTATGCGAGACTGGCCCCGATGTCCCTCAGCCTACCCGTGGACCCGCCCCGGGCCCGGAGCCTCACCCGTGTCGTGCCCGAGATGTCGGCGGCGCTCGATGGCCGCTCGGACTGGCTCGCACCCGCAACGAGCGCGATCGTGTGGGTCGTGGACGGCCTCGGCGCGCACAACCTGTCGGCGCGGGCCGGGCACGCGCGCTCCCTGGCGGACGCGCGTGCGAAGCGGGATGCCGTGCGCACGGTATTCCCGTCGACGACGGCGGCGGCCCTCACGAGCCTGCTGACCGGCGTGATGCCGGGTCAGCACGGCATCGTCGGCTACCGGGCACGCGTGCCAGGGACGGACGACGTGATCAACCAGCTCCGCGGCTGGGAGACAGACGGCCTGCCGCCGTCCTTCCAGCGCGCGCAGCCCCTGTCCGCGACCCTCGGCCGGCCGTTCTTCGCGGTGTCGCGCCGGGAGTACGAGGGCACGGGCTTCACGGCGGTGACCCTCGCCGACGCCGTCTTCCACGGCTCCGACGATCTCGACGAACGCGTGCGCATCGCCGCCGACCTCGCGGCGCGGCATCCGGGATCCCTCACGTACCTCTACGCGCCCGATCTCGACAGCATCGGCCACAAGCGCGGCTGGGAGTCGGACGAATGGGTGGCGGTGCTGGAACGCGTGGATGCCGCGGCCCGCGCCCTGTCGTCGGCCCTCGCGCCCGGCACCGGTGTCATCGTGACCAGCGATCACGGCATGATCGATGTCCCCCGTCACCGCCACGTGCTTCTCGCCGACGGCGACCCGCTCCTGGACGGCGTCCACCTCCTCGGCGGCGAGCCGCGGATGCTGCACGTGTACACCGCGCCAGGGGCGGCCGATGCGGTACTGGCGCAGTGGCGCGAAGCGGAGGGCGCGCGCTCGTGGGTGCTGTCGCGCCGCGAGGTCGTCGAGTCGGGGCTCATGGGCGTGGTGGATCCCGAGGTCGCCGGGCGGATCGGCGACGTCATCGTCGCACCGCGCGCAGGCATCGCGTACTACGACGACCGGCTCTCAGACAAGGCGCCGCAGAGGATGGTCGGTCAGCACGGCTCGCTCACCGACGAAGAGCGGATCGTCCCGCTGATCCGCCTCGGAGCGTTCGCCTGATCTCTCTGCGGGGTCAGTCGTCGGTTCGTGCGCCGAAGACGATCTCGTCCCACGACGGCATCGAGGTGCGTCCCTTGCGGCGCCCGGCCTCGGCGACCGCCGGGGACGACGGCGGGTACTCCGCCGGCTCAGGCTGCTCGTCAGCAGGCGCGTCGTCGTACCCGGGCTCGAGGGCATCGAACAGAGCCACGGGCGCCGACCCGCGAGGCGGCGCGGCTGCCTCCTCGGCACCCGGCAGCGGCTCACGCTGCCCCCGTCGGCGTCGCAGAGCCTCCAGCAGGTCGGCGGTCTCGGCCGAGGTCACGGTCGGCTCCTCGGCACGCTTGATCGCGGCCTGCTGCACCGCCGGGGCGGAAGGTGCGGGAAGATCGGGCGACTCGAGGTCGGCGTCGGGCAGACGCCGAGGGCCGAACGCGCCGCTGTCGAAGCGGGACTCGTCCTTGGCCGGGACCACCTCGAGCGCACGGAGCCGGGGGATGAGGCCTTCGGGCAGTGAGCCCTGACGCGACAGCTGGATGGCGTCGTTGTTCAGCGGCGAGAGCGTGGAGCGGCGCGGGTCGAAGCTCCATCGCGCATCGTGGTCCACCTCGTTCGCTGCGAACTCGAGCTTGACGATCCAGCCGGTCGGCTCCTTCCAGCTCGTCCACCGCTCGCCGATGGCGCCCGCCTCGGCGAGCTTCGTGCGCACGGCGGATCCGAACGTCGCGTGCCCATCGCCGTCGAACTCGCCGCCCAGCAGCACCGGCACCGCGAGAGCCTGCCCGACGACATGCTCCCGCTCGGCGAGGACCGGGCCTTCGAACCTGACGACGTCCTCGATCCGCGTGCCGAGCAGCTCGGCGACCTCCCGTGCCGACAGTCCGGCACGGATGTGCGACTGGATCTCGCGCGGACTCGGACGCGGACCCTGAGCGTCGCCGTCGCGCTCCCGCCGCGCCCTGCGCAGTTCGGCGCGCAGCACGTCGTCGACGTCGAGCGCGAATCTGTCTCCGGACTCGGTCGCCAGGATGAGCTTGTCGTCCTCGGTGCCGATGACCTTGAGCTGTTCCATGCGAACGCCTCCGCTTTCCAGCCCGGCACACGGCTGCGTGGGTCCCGCCGGGCTCATGGCTGTCGATCCTGCCTGTGCGCCCCATGGTGTCACAGCGGATCGCGTGCGCCGGGAATATCCGGCGCGTGCCGCGAGTTTCACGGGAGCGCACACCGAGGCCCGTCCCCGCGCATTTGCCAAACGGGATGCGGTCGTGCAAACTATCGCCGCCCGCAACGGCAGCGCAACCCGCGATACCCGGAAGTTGAGATCTTCACGAATGGCCACCGATTACGACGCCCCCCGCAAGACCGAGGACGACAGCGAGTCGATCGAGGCTCTGAAGGAGCGCGTTCCCGACAAGCTCTCGGGCTCGGTCGATGTGGAGGACGCCGACAACCCGTCCGGCTTCGAGCTGCCGGGAGCCGACCTGTCGGACCTCGAACTCGACGTCGTCGTGCTGCCGCCTCAGGAGGACGAGTTCACCTGTTCGAACTGCTTCCTCGTGAAGCACCGCTCGCAGCTCGACCACGACACCGCCGACGGGCCTATCTGCTCGGAGTGCTCCGCGTAGCCTGAGCCCGCCGCACCGCGGCAGCGAGCCGATCCGGCGTCCGCGAGGAGATCACCCACGCGGTCGTCGGATCGTCGGGGTCGGTCAGCGGGATCACGACGATCCCGTCGATGCCTCCCCTGATGAGATGCCATGATCGCGGGTCGAGTCCGGCTCCGCGCGCGTGACGCGCATCGTCGCCCACGTGAACCTCCGGGTCGCCGAGGTGGCGGACGTCGATGTGCGCCGGACCCGCTCGCAGCTCGGCGTCGCGGACGGCCACGACGGGCGCCGCAGCGACCAGCAGCACGATCACGAGGACGCCGACGACCGCTCCGATCAGCAGCGCGGTGGTCGCGTCCACCGGTGTGAACACGAGGGCCGCCATCGGGGCGGCGACCGCGGCCGCGACGAGGATCCACAGGGAGGGCCCGAGCCGCTCCCGATAGCCGTGTGCGCGGGCGTTCGCCGCCCGGGTACTGCGCGCTGTCTTCTGCATTACCCTCGTTGGGTGACTGAAACGGTGGACGTCCCCATTATCGCCCCCGACGTTCCGGTGTACGCGCACCCCGGGGATGCCGGTGCCGACCTCGTCGCTGCGGAGGCGGTGCGCCTCGAGCCCGGCCGGCGTGCGCTGGTGGGCACCGGGGTGCGGATCGCGCTGCCCGAGGGCTACGTCGCCTTCGTCGTCCCCCGCAGCGGTCTGGCGGCCAAGCACGGCATCACGATCGTGAACGCGCCAGGGACCGTCGACGCCGGCTACCGCGGCGAGATCAAGGTCATCCTGCTGAACACCGACTCCGAGCACGCGCACGACATCGCCGTCGGAGATCGCATCGCCCAGCTCATCGTCATGCCGGTGCCGCGTGCCCGCTTCGTCCCGGTGGAGGCGCTCCCCGACAGTGCCCGGGGCGAGGGCGGCTTCGGCTCGACCGGCTACCAGAAGGACAACAAGGACGGAGTCCTCGCATGACCGACCCCACATCCGCCGACGGACCGCGCAAGGTCGCGCCCCTGGACCGCGGGACCGACGGCCCTTTCGACGAGTCCGAGGCGAACCCGGTCCGACCGTACATCGACCTCGGCGGCATCAAGATCCTGCCCCGCGAAGGGCTCAACCTGCGCCTGGAGGTCGAGGAGCAGACCAAGCGCATCGTCGCGGTCGGTCTCGACTACGCCGGCTCGACGCTGCAGGTGCAGCCGTTCGCCGCGCCCCGCTCGGCGGGGCTGTGGGATGAGACGCGCGAGCAGATCCGCCAGCAGATCCGCCAGCAGGGCGGGCGCGTCGAGGAGCGCGAGGGCCCCCTCGGGCCCGAGCTGCTCGCCGAGGTGCCTGTCGTCGCGGGACCCGAGGGCACCGCGGGCAAGCGTCTCGCGCGCTTCGTCGGCGTCGACGGACCCCGCTGGTTCCTCCGCGGGGTCATCGGCGGGGCAGCGACGAGCGACGTCGAGGCCGCGGCCAAGGTCGAGGAGCTCTTCCGCTCGATCGTGGTGGTGCGCGGGGGCTCGCCGATGCCGCCCCGCGACCTCATTCCGCTGCGCATGCCGGCCACTCCGGGCGTCGCGTGAGCGACGAACCGCGTCCCAGCGACGCCGGTCAGGACCCGGACGCCACGGCCGATGCATCCGCCCCGCTCACGCCGCCTCCCGCAGAGCCGAGCGCGTCCGACGTCCTGGGCGCGGCACTGGGCAGCGCGGCGCGCCGCGCGGGGCTGGACCCTGCCGAGGGCAAGAGCACGGGCCATGTGGTCTGGTCGGCGATGGGGGGCTGGCGCGGCATCCTCGAGTCGGTCCTTCCCAGCCTCGCGTTCGTGCTCCTGTTCACGTTCACCCGGGAGCTGGTGATCTCGCTCGGGGTCTCTGTGGGCCTCGCCGCGATCTTCACGATTGTGCGCCTCGTGCAGCGGCAGACCGTCAGCGCGGCGCTCGGCGGGCTGATCGCGACGGTCGCGGCCGCAGCACTGGCGCTGTGGACCGGGCGCGCGGAAGACAACTTCGTGTGGGGCTTCCTCACGAACGGCGCCTACGGCACGGCCTTCCTGATCTCGGCGATGGTCGGCTGGCCGCTCATCGGACTCGCCGTCGGCTTCCTGATGGGGGAGGGGACGCGCTGGCGCGCCGACAAGCGCAAGCGCCGCGTGTTCTTCTGGCTGTCGATCGCGTGGGCCGGACTCTTCGCCGCACGCCTGCTCGTGCAGCTGCCGCTGTACTTCGCAGGCGATGTCACCGCCCTCGGAACGCTGAAGCTCGTGATGGGTCTCCCGCTGTTCGCCCCGCTCGTCGCGGTCACGTGGCTCGCCGTGCGCGCGCTCTATCCGTCGGCGCACAAGTGATACATTTATCTCGATATCGAGATAAATTCTTCCCCGATGCGATTAGGTTGACCTCACTAGCAGAGGGCTCCGGAGCGGGGGAAGATGGGGATGCCGGGCTCTCGGCCCGCTCCCGCCGCCGACGAAGGAGACACACGTGTCCACGGTTGACAGCTTCGGTGCCAAGAGCACCCTGACGGTCGGCAGCACCGACTACGAGATCTTCCGCATCGACACCGTCGCGGGTTACGAGAAGCTCCCCTTCAGCCTCAAGGTGCTGCTCGAGAACCTGCTCCGCACCGAGGACGGGGCGAACGTGACGAAGCAGCAGATCCAGGCGCTCGGCTCGTGGGATCCGGATGCCGAGCCCGACACCGAGATCCAGTTCACGCCCGCGCGCGTCGTGATGCAGGACTTCACCGGTGTTCCCTGCATCGTCGATCTCGCGACGATGCGCGAGGCCGTCGAGGCCCTGGGCGGCGACCCGAAGAAGATCAACCCGCTCTCGCCCGCCGAGATGGTCATCGACCACTCCGTGATCGCCGATCTGTTCGGCACCGAGAACGCCCTCGAGCGCAACGTCGAGATCGAGTACGAGCGCAACGGCGAGCGATACCAGTTCCTCCGCTGGGGCCAGACGGCATTCAACGACTTCAAGGTCGTGCCGCCGGGCACGGGCATCGTCCACCAGGTGAACATCGAGCACCTGGCGAAGGTCATCTACGACCGCGCAGTGCCCGATCCTCAGGGGCAGAGCGTGCTGCGCGCCTACCCCGACACGTGCGTCGGCACCGACTCCCACACCACCATGGTGAACGGCCTCGGCGTGCTCGGATGGGGCGTCGGCGGCATCGAGGCCGAGGCCGCGATGCTCGGCCAGCCCGTGTCGATGCTCATCCCGCGAGTCGTCGGGTTCAAGCTCTCGGGCAACATCCCCACCGGCGTCACCGCCACCGACGTCGTGCTGACGATCACCGACATGCTTCGTCGGCACGGCGTGGTCGGCAAGTTCGTCGAGTTCTACGGCGAGGGCGTCGCATCCGTCCCGCTGGCGAACCGCGCGACCATCGGCAACATGAGCCCCGAGTTCGGGTCGACCGCCGCCATCTTCCCGATCGACGACGTCACGATCGACTACCTCCGCCTCACCGGCCGCAGCGAGCAGAATGTCGCACTCGTCGAGGCGTACGCCAAGCAGCAGCACCTGTGGCACGACCCTGCGATCGAGCCGGTGTTCAGCGAGTACATGGAGCTCGACCTCTCGACCGTGGTGCCGTCGATCGCCGGGCCGAAGCGTCCGCAGGACCGCATCCAGCTGACCGAGGCGAAGGCGCAGTTCGAGAAGGACATCGTCAACTACGCCGACGCGAGCGAGTCGACGTCGATCGTCGACCTCGAGTCGAAGCACTCCTTCCCGGCGTCAGACCCCGGCGCCGTGCCCGGCGAGGAGGAGCCCGTCACCCGCACGGTGCACATCGCCAGCGGCGGGCCGGCGGCGGCCTCCAAGCCCGTGACGGTCACGCCCGCGCACGGCAGCCCCTTCGTCATCGACAACGGGGCCGTCACCATCGCCGCGATCACGTCGTGCACCAACACATCCAATCCCTCGGTGATGCTCGCAGCCGGCCTCCTGGCCCGCAACGCGGTCAGGAAGGGCCTCAAGGCGAAGCCGTGGGTCAAGACGACCCTCGCCCCTGGGTCAAAGGTGGTGACGGACTACTACGAGAAGGCCGGCCTCACGAAGGACCTGGAAGACCTCGGGTTCTACACCGTCGGATACGGCTGCACGACGTGCATCGGAAACTCGGGACCCCTCATCGAGGAGGTTTCGGCCGCGGTCCAGCAGCACGATCTCGCCGTGACGGCGGTCCTCTCGGGCAACCGCAACTTCGAGGGACGCATCAACCCCGATGTCAAGATGAACTACCTCGCGAGCCCGCCGCTGGTGATCGCGTACTCGCTCGCGGGCTCGATGCACTTCGATTTCGAGACCGATCCGCTCGGCAAGGACCAGGACGGCAACGACGTGTTCCTGAAGGACATATGGCCGGATGCTGCCGAGGTCCAGGCGACGATCGACTCGTCCATCAGCGAAGACATGTTCACCAAGCAGTACGCCACGGTGTTCGAGGGGGACGAGCGCTGGAAGAACCTGCCCACTCCCACGGGCGACGTGTTCGAGTGGGATGAGTCGTCGACGTACGTGCGCAAGCCCCCGTACTTCGACGGGATGACGATGGAGCTCACGCCGGTCACCGACATCACGGGCGCCCGCGTGCTCGCGACGCTCGGCGACTCGGTCACGACCGACCACATCAGCCCCGCCGGCAACATCAAGGCGGAGAGCCCCGCCGGGCAGTACCTGGCCGCTCACGGGGTGGACCGCAAGGACTTCAACTCCTACGGCTCGCGCCGCGGCAACCACGAGGTGATGATCCGCGGCACCTTCGCGAACATCCGCCTGAAGAACCTGCTCGTCGGGGCCGTCAACGACGGCGCGATCGTCGAGGGCGGCTACACCCGGGACTTCACGCAGGAGGGCGGCCCGCAGTCGTTCATCTACGACGCGAGCCAGAACTACCAGGCGCAGGGCACGCCGCTCGTGATCTTCGGCGGCAAGGAGTACGGCTCGGGGTCGTCGCGCGACTGGGCGGCCAAGGGAACCAGCCTGCTGGGCGTCAAGGCGGTCATCACCGAGAGCTTCGAGCGCATTCACCGCTCGAACCTCATCGGCATGGGCGTCGTCCCCCTCCAGTTCCCCGCCGGGAAGACATGGGAATCGCTGGGCCTCGACGGCACGGAGATCGTCTCGATCACGGGTCTCGAGCAGCTGAACGAGGGCGTGACCCCGAAGACTGTGCACGTGACGGCGGCTCCGAGCGAGTTCTCGGCTCCGGGCAAGGAGACGGTCGAGTTCGACGCGGTGGTCCGTATCGACACGCCCGGTGAGGCCGACTACTACCGCAACGGCGGCATCCTGCAGTACGTGCTGCGCTCACTGGTCTGACAGCGGATCCACGGGACCGGATGCCACGGCATCCGGTCCCGTCTCATTGCCCCGGGTAGACTGGCAGGGCCCTCCGGGGCCGGAAAGGAGCGGGGATGTCGCTGCTGTCGTCCATCACCGGACCCCGCGATCTCGATTCCCTCAGCGTCGAGCAGCTCGAGGAACTGGCCGACGAGGTCCGAGGATTCCTCGTCGAGAACGTGGCCCGCACGGGTGGCCATCTCGGCCCGAATCTGGGCGTCGTGGAACTCACGATCGCCCTTCACAGGGTCTTCGACTCGCCCTCGGATCCCTTCATCTTCGACACGGGCCACCAGTCGTACGTCCACAAGCTCCTGACGGGCCGTCAGGATTTCGCGCGGCTGCGACAGCGGGGCGGCCTGGCGGGGTATCCGCAGCGGGCGGAGAGCCCTCACGACGTCGTCGAGTCGTCGCACGCCTCGAGCTCGCTCAGCTGGGCCGACGGCGTCTCGCGCGCGCTCACGCGCACCGGTCGCAAGGATCGGCACGTCGTCGCGGTCGTCGGCGATGGCGCGCTCACCGGCGGCATGACGTGGGAGGCTCTGAACAACATCTCCGACGACAACGACCGCAATCTGATCATCGTCGTCAACGACAACGGGCGTTCCTACGCCCCGACGATCGGCGGCATGGCACGCTACCTCAACCGCGTGCGCACGGCCGATACATACCGCACGCTGCACCGCAGCTCTGACACGCTGTTCCGCAAGCTCGGACCGGCGGCGCGCGCGGTCTACCGCGGCGTCCGCGGCGGCACGCACGGGTTCCTGTCTCGTCTCACCAACAACGCCGCCCTCTACTCCAATCTCGACATCAAGTACCTGGGCCCCGTGGACGGGCACGATCTGCCCGCTCTCATCGAGACGCTGGAGCTCGCGAAGGCCTACGGCGCCCCGGTCATCGTCCACGCGATCACCGAGAAGGGCCGCGGCTACGCGCCGGCACTGGAGGACGAGGCCGATCAGTTCCACGCCGTCGGGAAGATCGACCCGATCACCGGCGAGGCTCTCGCGAGCGCCGGCGACACCACGTGGACCGACGTGTTCGCCGAAGAACTGGTCGCGGTGGGCGAGGACCGCGGCGATGTCATCGCGATGACGGCCGCGATGCTGCGCCCGACAGGTCTCCTGCCTTTCGCACAGCGCTTCCCCGATCGGGTGTACGACGTCGGCATCGCCGAGCAGCACGCTGTCGCCTCGGCGGCCGGGCTCGCGTTCGGCGGGCTGCATCCGATCGTCGCGATCTACGCGACGTTCATGAACCGGGCCTTCGATCAGGTGCTCATGGATGTCGCGCTCCACCGGGCGGGCGTGACGTTCGTGCTGGACCGCGCCGGAGTGACAGGACCCGATGGGCCCAGCCACCACGGCATCTGGGATCTCGCCATGCTGCAGATCGTGCCGAACATCCGCATCGCCGTTCCGCGCGACGAGCCGCGCCTGCGCGAGGAGCTGCGCGAGGCCGTGGCCGTCGACGACGCACCCACCGTGATCCGCTTCCCGAAGACCGGCGTGAGCGCGGAGCTGCCCGCTCTCGAGCGGCTCCACGACGGCGTCGACGTCCTGCTGCGGTCCGACACGCAGGACGTCCTGCTCGTGGGTATCGGTCCGATGGCGCACATCGCCGTCGACGTGGCCGGTCGTCTGCGCGCCCAGGGGATCGGCGCGACCGTCGTCGACCCTCGGTGGGTCGTGCCGGTTCAGGCGTCAATCGTGGACCTCGCGGCGTCCCACCGTCTCGTCATCACCATGGAGGACGGCATCCGAGTCGGCGGCATCGGCACTCGCGTGCGCCAGGTGCTGCGTGAGGCCGGCGTCGACACGGCTGTCGACGAGCTCGGGCTGCCCGACGAGTTCATCGACCACGCCAGCCGCGAGCAGATCTTCGAGGACGCCGGACTCGCACCGGCCAAGATCGCCCAGGACGTCGTGGCACAGGTGCTCGGAACCCGCATCCCGGTCGCCCGAGGAGCCCAGACCAGCGAGATCCCGACACTCGGCTATCTCGCCCGCACCCGCAACGAGCGCGGCTAAGCACCCCTCAGGCGCGCACCTGACCGGCGAGAGCCAGGAGCTCGCGCAGCGGCGCCCGCAGCAGCGGCACCTTCGTGAGCGGCAGCGCGAGCCGCAGCAGGCGCAGCCCGCGCTCGAGCAGCATGCGCGTGCGCTCCTGGCCCGGGGAGCGGTCGTAGACCCAGAACAGCGCCAGCAGCAGGTGACCGAGCACGAGCGCGTGGGGGAGCGCCGCCCGGAACTCCTCGGGGACCGGACTCCTCGGCACCTCGACCGCCTCGCGGAAGAGCTCCTCGACAATCGCGAGCGCCGGCGCGGATTCCTCCGACAGCGGGTTGATCGGCGAGCGTGGCGAGACCGCCGCTGAGAGGAACTCCGGCGCGAACCGGTGATACGGGGCGAGCTGGTCGAGCCCCGTCCGATACACGATCCTCAGTCTGTCGACGAGATCGCCGGATGCCGCGAGCAGCGGTCCGGCGGCCGTGCGGTGCGCGACCTGCACGTCGAGGTAGAGCTCCTGCACGAGGTGGTTCTTCGAGGCGAAGTGGTAGTTGGTGGTTCCGACCGAGACCCCGGCCTCGTCGGCGATCAGGCGTATCGTCGTGGCGTCGTACCCGCGCTCCCGGAACGATCGCAGCGCGATCTCGCGGATGTGCGCGCGCGTGCGCTCGCTCTTCGTGCCCACCGGACCGGCTGAACTGAACATGTTCAAAGCATACGAGCCCGGGCGAGCGCACGAGAAGGGCGCGCCCTCGCGGGGCACGCCCTTCGTGTGGCCGTCGAGCCGTTACGACGCGATGCCGCGGATCGGCGGGTGGTGGAACGTGTCGCCGAAGACGCGCTCGGACGCTCCCTCGCGATCGAGGTAAGGCGACGCACCGCCATCGATGAACGGCCAGCCGGCGCCGAGGATGAGGCACAGGTCGATGTCCTGCACCTCCGGGACGACGCCCTCGTCGAGCATGAGTCTGATCTCCTGCGCGAGTCCCTCCTGGACGCGGCTCAGAATCTCGTCAGGCGACGCGGGGGTCGAGCCCACGGCGGGCTTGAGCACCTTCTCGGCCGCCTTGGTCCAGCCGGTGACGCGGCCGCCCTTGTCTTTCTCGACGACCTCGGGGAGCTCCGCCAGAGCGTGGAAGTTCTCGTTCGCGTAGAAGCGCTCCGGGAACGCGCTCACCATCGTGTCCTGCACGTGGGCCGCGACCTTCCAGCCGACCAGGTCGATGAGCTGAAACGGCCCCATGGGCAGGCCGAGCGGCGCGAACGCCCTCTCGACTGCCGCCACCGGTGTGCCCTCGTAGACTGCGCGCGCCGCTTCGCCCATGACCTTGGCGAGGAGGCGGTTGACGACGAAGCCCGGCGCGTCGGCGGTGAGGACCGCGTTCTTGCCGAGGTTCTTGGCGACGACGAACGCGGTCGAGAGCGCGGCATCCGCGGTGCGCGGCGTCTTCACGATCTCGATCAGCGGCATGACCGCCACGGGATTGAAGAAGTGGAAGCCGACGAGACGCTCCGGGTGGGCGAGCTTCGCGCCGATCTCCTCGACCGAGAGCGACGACGTGTTGGTCGCGAGGACCGCGTCCGCGGCTACGATCTGCTCGATCTCGCCGAACACCTGCTGCTTCACGCCGATCTCTTCGAACACGGCTTCGATCACGAAGTCGCAGTCCGCGTAGAGACTCTTGTCGGTCGTACCCGTGACGAGAGCACGCAGCCTGTTGGCGGTGTCGCCGTCGAGGCGTCCCTTCGTCTCGAGCTTCGCGATCTCGTCGTGGATGTACGCGATGCCCTTGTCGACCCGAGTCTGGTCGAGGTCGGTGATGAGCACGGGCACCTGCAGCTTGCGCACGAACAGCAGCGCGAACTGGCTGGCCATGAGGCCGGCGCCGACGATGCCGACCTTCCCGACCTTCTTGGCGAGCGCCTTGTCAGGCGCGCCGACGGGACGCTTCGCCCGTTTCTGCACGAGATCGAACGCGTACATGGACGCCGCGAACTGATCTCCCGTGACGAGGTCGGCGAGGGTATCGTCCTCGCGCGCGAAACCTTCGGCCTTCGTGCCGCTCTTCGCCTTGTCGAGCAGCTCCAGCGCCGCGTAGGGCGAGGTCGGCACGGTGCCGATCTTCGACTCGAGCATGCCGCGGGCGACCTTGATGGCGATCGGCCACTTCGTGAGCCGCTCGATCTTGCCCGGCTCGTGCTTGCGCTCGACCTTGACGGTGCCGCCGAGCACGCCGTCCGCCCAGCGCAGGGAGTCCTCGAGGTAGTTCGCCGCGGGGAAGATCGCGTCCACGATGCCGTAGTCGAACGCCTGCTGCGGCTTCAGCATCCGGTTCTGCTTCAGCGGGTTCGAGATGACGACCTCGAGCGCGTTCTCGATGCCGATGAGGTTCGGCAGCAGATAGGCGCCGCCCCAACCCGGGATGATGCCGAGGAACACCTCGGGCAGTGCGATCGCGGCGGCCGAGGCATCCACCGTCCGGTAGGTGCTGTTGAGCGCGATCTCGAGGCCGCCACCGAGCGCGAGCCCGTTGACGAAGGCGAACGACGGCACGCCGAGTTCGGAGAGCCTGCCCAGCACGTGGTGGCCGAGCTGGGCGATCAAGCGCGCATCGTCCTTCGAGCCGACACGCGAGATGTCGGACAGGTCGGCGCCGGCGGCCAGGATGTACTGCTTGCCGGTGATGCCGACCGCCTGGACCTCGCCCGCCGCCGCCCGTGCCTTCAGTGCGTCGAGGGTCTCGCCCAGCTCGGTGAGCGTCCCCGGCCCCAGCGTGTTGGGGCGTGTGTGGTCACGGCCGTTGTCGAGCGTGACGAGCGAGAGCACCTTGCCGGAGGGAAGACGGATGTCGCGAACGCGCGAGTGCGTCACCACCTCATCGTCGGCGAAGCCCTGGATGGGGGAGAAGTCGATGTCTTCGTAGCTGGTCATGGCGGCGCTGCTCACTTCTTCTTCTTGCCGTCGTAGTGCGGGTTCTCCCAGATGACCGATCCGCCCTGGCCGAGTCCGACGCACATCGCGGTCAGGCCGTAGCGGACGTCGGGACGCTCGGCGAAGTGCGCGGCGAGCTGGATCATCAGGCGCACGCCCGATGCCGCCAGCGGGTGGCCGAACGCGATCGCACCACCCCACGGGTTCACCCGCGGGTCGTCGTCGGCGATGCCGAAGTGGTCCAGCAGCGAGATCACCTGGATGGCGAAGGCCTCGTTCAGCTCGAACAGGCCGATGTCGTCGATCGAGAGCCCCGCCTTCTCGAGCGCCTTCTCGGTGGACGGGATCGGGCCGATGCCCATGATCTCGGGCTGGACGCCCGCGAACGCGAACGAGACGAGGCGCATCTTCGGCGCGAGGCCGAACTCCTTGACGGCACCGCCGCCGGCGAGCAGCGCCATCGTCGCGCCGTCGGTCAGCGGCGAGGACGTGCCGGCGGTGACCCGGCCGTGCGGACGGAAGGGGGTCTTCAGCCCCGCGAGGTCCTCCATCGTGGTCTGGGGGCGGCGACCTTCGTCCTCCGTCGCGAGACCCCACGCGCCGTCGGCGTCCTTGACGGCCACAGGCACGAGGTCGGGCTGGATCCTGCCCGCCTCGTACGCCGCCTGCACCTTGTGCTGGCTCAGCATCCCGAAACGGTCGGAGCGCTCCTTGGTCAGGTGCGGGAAGCGGTCGAAGATGCGCTCGGCCGTCACGCCCATGTTGAGGGCGCCGGGGTCGACCATCTTCTCGGCGACGAACCGCGGGTTGGGGTCGGCGTTGCCGCCGATCGGGTGGTGGCCCATGTGCTCGACGCCACCGGCGAGGGCGACGTCGTACATGCCGACGCCGATCGATCCCGCCATCGTGGTGACGCTCGTCATCGCGCCGGCGCACATGCGGTCGATCGCGAAGCCCGGAACGGTCTGAGGGAGGCCGGCGAGAATCGCCACGCTCCGGCCGAGGGTCAGCCCCTGGTCGCCCGTCTGGCTCGTCGCCGCGATGGCGACATCGTCGACACGGTCCTTGGGAACGTCCGGGTTGCGCTCCATCAGCCCGATCGTCGCCTTCACGGCGAGGTCGTCCGCTCGGGTGTTCCAGTACATGCCCTTCTCGCCGGCGCGCCCGAAGGGGGTGCGCATTCCATCGACGAAGAAGACGTCCGAGATCTCGGCCACTCTGCCTCCAATAATAGGGATGCCGCCAGCCTAGGAGCGGCGGCAGACCGCAGAGAACCGGGTGGCGGAAACCTACGAAGTCGTCTCGGACGCGTGCAAGACCCCTTGCACGGAGCCCACAAAGGCATCGGCGATCCCCTGTGAGGTCTCCTCAACCTGCCAGGGCCGCGCTCCGAGAGTCAGCAGGGCTTCACCGACGGATGCCGCGGTCACCGGGTCTGGCGGAGACCACGCCAGGCGGCGCAGCAGCTCGGGTGTCAGGAGGTTCTCGGTGGGCATCCGGAGCTCTTCGGCGCGACGCTCGACAACCGGCCGAGCGGCCTTCAGTCGGGTGTCGGCCTCGGGATTGCGATCGGCCCAGGCCCGTGGCGGAGGCAGCGTGTCGCCGCCGCTGGTCCGCTCGAGGGGGAGCTTGGTCGCGGCGCGACCGGCCTCGATCGCGGCCCACCACCGGTCCAGCTGCGACCGGCTCGCCCGCCCGGTGAACTCCTTGACGGCGGCGAGGGCGCTCTTGGACGTCGGGTCGGCCAGCACCGCAGCCACGATCGCCCGGTCGGGCACCAGGCGGCCCGGCGCGACATCCTGCTCGCGTGCGAACTCCTCACGCGCCGTCCACAGTTCACGCGCGATGGCCAGCGCCTTGCGCCCGCGCACGGTGTGCAGGCCCGAGAGCCGCCGCCAGGGCTCCTCGCGAGGTGCCTTCGGCTCGCGCTCGAGCACCGCGCGGAACTCCTGGGCGGCGAACTCCGCCTTACCCTGCTCCACGAGCTCGGCGAAGAGCTTGTCTCGCACGTCGACGAGGTGCTCGACATCCAGCGCGGCGTATTCGAGCCAGGACTGGGGGAGCGGCCGCGTGGACCAGTCGGACGCGGAGTGGGCCTTGGCCAGGGCGATGCCGAGGGTGTCCTCCACGACCGCGCCGAGTCCGACGCGATCGTGCCCGAGCAGGCGCGCGGCGAGCTCCGTGTCGAAGATCCTCGCGGGCTCGAGGCTCAGCTCGCGCAGCGACGGCAGGTCCTGGCTGGCGGCGTGCAGCACCCACTCCTCGCCGCCGATCGCCGCCTGGAGCGCGGTGAAGTCGCCGATGGGCGGCGGATCGAAGAGGAACAGCCCCGCATCGCGGCGGAAGACCTGCACGAGGTACGCGCGCTGCGAGTACCGGAAGCCGGAGGCCCGCTCGACGTCCACCGCGACGGGCCCGTCTCCTCTCGCGAGCAGGCGCGCTGCATCGACGGCACCGGCGAGGTCGTCGATGACGACGTACTCAGCCACGCGTCGTCCTGCGCGAATCCAGCATCGCGATCCCTTCCGAGCCCGGCGGGAGTCCCGCCAGCATGCATACCAACTCTGCCCATGCTTCCACGTGCGGAGCGATCGCGCCTTCCGGAGACCACGACGCGCGCAGCTCGATCTGCGCGCCGTCGCCCTCGTCCGCCAAAGTTCCGAATCCCTTGGACAGCGTCTTCGTGGCCGTCCCGGACGCGGAGTGGAACCCCGCGTGCCGCGACTGCAGCGCATCGGTCAGCCACGCCCACGCGACATCCGCGAGCAGGGGATCGGTGCCGATCTCGGGCTCGAGGGGCGCCTGGGCGAAGCAGACGATGCGCCACGGGCCGTTCCACGGCGCAGGCTCGTCCGGATCGTGGAGCAGGACGAGCCGGCCGGTCCCGTACGGCGAGTCCTCGCCTTCGGCCTCGGCCCGCACGTCGCCGGCGATCGCGAGCGCACTCGGCGCGAGTCCCTGCGGCGCGGGGATCTCGCGCACGGTGAGATCTTCGCGGAACTCCATCGCTCGCACCGCCTCCGCCGCCTGCTCGAACGACGTCGGTGCTGCTGGAGGACGATGCTCAGCCACCCGGACAGACTAGAGTGAGGCCTCGATGGTCGACTCCAGGCGCGCCGCGATGCGCGGCGCCACCCGCCCTGCAGGCGCCGGGCCGAGGACTCCCGCTCTCGTCGCCGGAATCCGCGCAGCGCTCACGGTGCTGAGCCTCGCGCTGGCAGCCGCGCTCGGCATGCTCGCCGCGGGATCCCTGCACATGGCCCGGCGCGTGGTGACGCCCGCGCGCCGGGTGCCCGACACGCGCATCCTCGCACTCGACACGGCGGCTCAGACGATCACCCTCGAACGGACGGCCGACACCGAGCTGCCCGGCAGATACGGTCTTTTCACGACCGGGACCTCGCAGTACGTCAAGCTCGGGTCGGTGCTCTCCGAAGACGCGACGACAGTCAAACGCAAGCTCCTGACCCACATCGGCTCCGATGCACGGCTCGCGCCCGAGGCGGCGTTCTCGGGCTGGTACTACGAGCGGCCGGAAGAGCTTCACCTCGATCTCACCCCCGAGTTGATCGGCTCGACCGTGGGCCCCTGCCCGGCGTGGCTCTTTCCCGCGGGGGACGGCGAGACGTGGGTCATCCAGGTCCACGGCCGCGGCACCAGCCGCGCCGAGTGCCTGCGCGCCGTGCCGGTGTTCCATTCGCTGGGCCTCACGTCGCTCGTCGTGTCGTACCGCAACGACGGCGAGGCTCCGCGCAGCCGCACCGGCACGTACACTCTCGGCGCGACCGAGTGGCGCGACGTCGACGCCGCCGTCGGCTTCGCGCGTCGCCGTGGCGCGCGGCGCGTCGTCGTCATGGGCTGGTCGATGGGCGGCGCGATCGCTCTCCAGCTGGCACTCAACTCGGCCCACGCCGATGTCATCGGCGGGCTCGTCCTGGAGTCGCCGGTGATCGATTGGCGGGTCGTGCTCGACTACCAGGCGCGGCTCCAGCGCGTGCCGAACGCGGTCAGCGGTCTCGCGATCGGAGCGCTGCAATCCGAGTGGGCCGCGCCGCTCACCCGATCGGGCGGCGCGATCCGCTTCGACGAGCTCGACGTCGTCGCCCGCGCCGCCGAATTGCGGCATCCGATCCTCATCCTGCACAGCGACGACGACGGATTCGTGCCGTCCGATGCCTCGCACGACCTCGTCCAGGCCCGTCCAGACCTCGTCCAGATGCAGGTGTTCGACGTCGCACGGCACACGAAGCTCTGGAACTACGACCAGGCGCGCTGGAGCCAGGCCATCGGGTCGTGGCTCACCGAGCAGCGTCTGGCCGCTGCCGAGACGTGACTCAGGCCGTGCTCTTCTCACGCACCTGGCGCTGTGCACGCAGTAGCATGCCGGTCATCCCCGCGAGCCGCAGTGGCGAGACCGCCCGCGTGAGGCCGAGGGTCTGCGGGTAGTCTGCCGGCACGGCCAGCACCTCGTCGACGCGGAGACCCGTCAGCCCCTGAGCGAGGATGCTCGCGAAGCCGCGTGTCGTCGGCGCCTCCGGCGGCGCGGTGGCGTGCATCGCGACGGCACCGTCCGCGGCGACGTCGAGCACGATGTAGACCGGGGACTGGCACTCCAGCACGCGCTCGCAGAGCTCGGGGTGCCCGTCGTACTCCGGCGGGATCGGCGGAAGCTCCTGGGAGTACTCCAGCAGCAGCTGCAGGCGCTCGGGCTCGGGCAGCTCCAGGAACTCATCGCGGATCTCGGCGAGACGCGCGGGAAGGGCGTCGTGGGTCACCCCTCCATCGTCCCACGCGGCGGATGCCTCGGCGCCGTGCGTCAGAGGGTGCCGGGCTCCGCGCCCGTGGCGATCGGGACGCGCACGGCGCTTCCCCATTCCGTCCACGACCCGTCGTAGTTGCGCACGTCGCCGAACCCGAGCAGGTGCTTGAGCACGAACCAGGTGTGGCTCGACCGCTCGCCGATGCGGCAGTACGCCACGACGCTGTCGCCGTCCTCAAGACCCACCTCGCCGCGGTAGATCGCGTCGAGCTCTGCCCGCGGCTTGAAGCCGCCGTCTGCGGCGACCGCGCGCGCCCACGGGACGCTCCGGGCGGTGGGGATGTGGCCGGCGCGCAGCGCGCCCTCCTCGGGATAGGCCGGCGCGGACGTGCGCGTCCCGTCGTACTCCTCCGGCGAGCGGACGTCGATCAGCGGTCCCGCGCCGAGGTGCGCCAGGACGTCGTCCTTGTACGCACGAAGAACCCTGTCGTCGCGGGCGACGACAGGGTAGTCGCTGAGCTCGCGCGTCGACGCCTCGGTCGTGATCGGGCGGCCTTCCGCGATCCACTTGTCGCGTCCGCCGTCGAGAAGTCGCACGTCGGCGTGCCCGAAGAGCGAGAACACCCACAAGGCGTACGCCGCCCACCAGTTGTTCTTGTCGCCATAGATCACCACGGTGTCGTCACGGGAGATGCCCTTGCGGCCGAGGAGCGCGGCGAAACCCGCCCCGTCGACGTAGTCGCGGACGACGGGGTCGTTCAGCTCCGTGTGCCAGTCGACCTTGACGGCTCCGGGGATGTGGCCCGTCTCGTAGAGGAGGACGTCCTCGTCGGACTCGACGACGACGAGCCCCGGGTCGCCCAGGTGCGCTTCGAGCCACTCGCCGGTGACCAGCCGGCCGGGTTCGGCGTACTCGGCGAACTTGGGGGAGGAGGTGTCGTGCTCGACGGTCATGGCTGCTCCTGGACGCGGTAGGTGTCGGATCTCGCTGCCGCACCCGGGTCCGGGCGCGTTCGGGTGACGATTAGGGTTGAACCGTCGTGTCCGACCCTAGATTCCCGGACACGCGAGCACAGCCCAGATGTAAGACTCCGACACAGGATCCCCATGACCCTCTCCGCCGCGCGCACGGGAATCGTCCATCTCGCCGAGCGCACGCCGCATCTCACCGGCACCGAGATGGTCGCCGCACTGGTCCCGCCGCCGCAGTTCGCCGACGCCACGTTCGAGACGTACCGCGCCGATCCGGCGTACCCGTCGCAGCAGGAGGCGAAGGACCTGCTGGCCGTGTTCTCGGGCGCAACGGCTCCGGTCAAGAGCGGCCTGTTCCGTCGGGCGAAGCGCCCCGAGGTGAAGCCCGGCGTCTATCTCGACGGCGGATTCGGCGTCGGAAAGACCCACCTGCTCGCCGCCGTCTATCATGCGATGCCGGCCCGCCGGAAGTACTTCGGCTCGTTCATCGAGTACACGGCCCTCGTCGGAGCGCTCGGATACCGGAGCACGGTCGATCTGTTCCGCGGCTCCGATCTGCTGTGCATCGACGAGTTCGAGCTCGACGACCCGGGCGACACGATGGTGATGACGCGTCTGCTCGGAGAGCTCGTCGCGTCGGGCACCCGGCTGGCCGCGACATCCAACACCCCTCCCAACGCCCTGGGTGAGGGGCGGTTCGCGGCGCAGGACTTCCTGCGCGAGATCCACGCGATGGCCTCGAGCTTCCAGACGATCCGCATCGACGGCACCGACTATCGCCATCGCGCGGTCGACGGGCACGCAGCGGTGCTGACGACGCAGGACTACGAGACGGTGATCGCGGATGCCGCCACCCGCAGCTCCGCCTCGGACGACGCGTTCGGAGATCTCAGCGCCCACCTCGCCCGAGTGCATCCGTCGCGGTACATCAAGCTCATCGACGATCTCTCCATCGTCGGCATCCGAGATGTCGCGCCGTTCACCGATCAGTCGGCCGCGCTGCGATTCGTGGCATTCATCGACCGTGTCTACGATGCCGAGCTGCCCATCCGCGCGACGGGCGTGTCGCTGGACCTGGTCTTCCCCGACGAGATGCTCGCGGGCGGCTATCGCAAGAAGTATCTGCGGGCGATCTCACGGCTCGTGGCCTCGACTCTCGCCTGATTCCCTGCGCCCGTTCGGCCCTGCGAAACACGATGTTTACGCGGCACGGGTGTGCGTAACGTCCGGGAAACACAGCATGGCGCGCTCCGGAAACCACGGGTCGCGAAACTGGCTTGGCCCGGACAGTCCACGACCCGAGTGCGACGCTGCGGCACCTTGAGTAACACGACACATGGATGAGGAATCTCATGGATAGCGGAAACTATGCGTGGTCGATCGCAGCAACGGCGCTCGTTCTGTTCATGACGCCCGGCGTCGCCTTCTTCTACGGCGGACTGGTGAAGGCGAAGAGCGTCGTCAGCATGATGATGATGAGCTTCGGTGCACTAGGCCTGGTGAGCGTGCTGTGGATCCTCTTCGGATTCAACATGAGCCTGGGCGGTGGCACGTTCGCCTTCTCGGGCAACCCGTTTTCGGACTTCGGGCTCGCCTCCGCTGACAGCGCGACTCTTGTCGGCGCCACCTTCGGCGCGACCTTCGCGATCATCACGGTCGCCCTCATCTCGGGCGCGATCGCGGACCGGGCGAAGTTCGGATCGTGGATGATCTTCGCCGGCCTGTTCGCCACTCTCGTGTACTTCCCGGTGGCAGCGTGGGTGTGGGGAGACGGCTGGATCTTCAACTGGGGTGAGAACACGGGGCTGCCGTCGGTCATCGACTACGCGGGCGGTACCGCCGTGCACATCAACGCGGGTGCGGCCGCTCTGGCTCTCGCCCTCGTCCTCGGTAAGCGCCTCGGCTTCCAGAAGGGCATCCACAAGCCCCACAACGTGCCGCTGACGCTGCTCGGGGCCGCCATCCTGTGGTTCGGCTGGTTCGGCTTCAACGCGGGCGCCGAGGGCACGTTCGGCCTTCTCGGCCCTGAGAACACCAGCGCGGGCACGATCGTCATCAACACGCTCGGCGCGACCGCTGCCGCGATCCTCGCGTGGATGATCGTCGAGAAGCTCAAGGACGGCAAGGCCACGTCGGTCGGCGCCGCCTCGGGCGCGGTCGCCGGTCTTGTCGCCATCACCCCCGCGTGCGCCAACCTGACTCCTGGATGGGCGCTGCTGCTCGGGCTCGTCGCGGGCGCCGTGTGCGCCATCGCCGTGGAGCTCAAGTGGAAGCTCGGGTTCGACGACTCGCTCGATGTCGTCGGCATCCACCTCGTCGGCGGCCTCATCGGAACCCTCTACCTGGGTTTCTTCGCCACCGAGACCGGCATGTTCGTCGGTGGTGACGCGGGCCAGCTGGTCTCGCAGGCAGTGGCTGCGGTCGGTGTCATGGTGTACTCCTTCGTCGTCTCGTTCATCGTCGGCGTCATCATCGAGAAGACCCTCGGCTTCCGAGTGAAGAACGAGGACGAGGTCGCGGGTGTCGACTCGGTCGTGCACGGCGAAGAGGGCTATCTCCTCGACGAGCGCGTCTGACCGCACCGGCGCACAGCGAAGGGGCGTCGCGGCTTCCCCCCGGCCGCGGCGCCCTCCTTCGTGCCCTAACGTGAACGACGTGACAGAGCCCTCCCGACTGCTCGCACGACTGGCGAGTCTCTTCCGCCCGCAGAACCAGGCGCCCGCCCCGGCGATCCCCCGCGACGGAAGCAGTGGCCCGGCCGGCACCGTGGAGGTGCCGCCACCGTCGCGTGACGCGCTGCGGATCACCTACTCGCCCGATCCCGACGGCAGTCCCGACGCGGGCGAGATCCTGTGGACATGGGTCCCGTACGACGAGAACGACGGACGCGGTAAAGATCGTCCGGTGCTCGTCGTCGCGCGGCAGGACGACGTCCGCGTCTACGCGGTGCGGCTGACCAGCAAGGCCCATGACGGGGACCGCGACTTCCTCCCGATCGGCACAGGGGAGTGGGACTCCCGCGGGAGGCCCTCGTGGGTCGACGTCGAGCAGATCTACAGCGTGCATCGCGACGGCATGCGACGGGAGGCATCCGCTCTGGATCTAGACCGGTTCGTGCGGATTGCAGATGCGCTGCATCGCCGCTACGGCTGGGCCGTCGGCGGATGACGTGCTGAGGGGCGCGCCGCCGGTGGATCCGGCGACACGCCCCTCACTGCAGAGCGCTGCGTGCGCGTCAGTCGCAATGCGACGACGCGTACTCGACGACGTCCTCGACGCTGACGGTTTGGCCTCCGATCGTTGCCGTGGACGTGATCTCGATCGCACCGGCCTCGACGCTGGCCGCACGCGTCGCGAACACGTGCGAGCGGCTCTTGCCCTCGCCCAGCGCCGGCATGGGCTTCGTCCCAAACGGCGACGTGACGATGGACGACACCGGCGCAGCCTCGAGGTTGGTCACCGTGACCACCTGCAAGACCCTCTTGCCGACGCATCGGTGGTTCACCGCGACGGAGACGAGGCCGGTCCCCTCGACCAGCGCTGTGGCGCTGGTCTCGTTGCCCGCGTGGTCGGTCGCCACGACGGTCACCGTGCGATCGACGATCGACGGGGCAAGGGCGCCGCTGGGCTCGCAATCCGCCCAGTCTCCTTCGGAGATGCGGACCTGGCACGACGCCAGACCCGAGTTCTCCGCCCCGTTGGCGGGCTCCGGATCGGTCGCCGACACCGCCACCTCCCAACCGTCGACCACGACGTCGACCGTCGGCGCCGTCATGTCCAGCCGGTAGGCCACATCGGCGGTCCACAGCATGACGTCGTCGCCGCCCAGCGAGGCGTCCCGGTACTCGAGCTGAGCCCAGTTCGACCCCTCGACCGCATCGAGCGGCACCGTCATACCCTGTGCGATTCCGGTGGTGGTGACTTCATCCGCGACGACGCGAGGTCCGTCGTTGTGACCCTCGATCAGCCGCAGCCAGGCGGGAGCGAGGTCCGTGCCGTTGAAGTCGGTCCAGTTCACCGCGAGCTCAGGCGCCTCATTCACCCAGGCGTCCTCCTCGACCGCGGCGCCGTCGGCCGTGACCAGCGACGCCTCCACGTGAACCGGGGAGTTGTAGTGGGCCATCACCCCCTCCCACTCCTCGAGCGTCACCGGAAGCACCGATCCGTGGCGCGGGCTCACCGGCAGCGACCAGTATGGGGATGTCTCGGACCGGGCCGTGCAGGTACGGGAGAGTCCCGTGGTGTTGCACCAGGACTGCCCCAGGTACTCCCACTCGTTCGGCGCCTTGTCCATCGAGTCGGAGCGCCAGGCGACGTAACCGCCGCCCGAGGCGTAGTCGATGAACACGTACCACATGTCTTCGACGTTGTCCTTGAACACGAGCGGGCCCTCGAGGTTGCCGCCGCTCAGCCCGGGGATCTGCCACTTGCTGGAGCCGTCGGGATTGCCGACTGTCGTCCACGCGTTCGGGGTCTCCGTGAGGGGCGTGATGGGGTTGCGGTTCACCACGTACGGGGTGGTCTCTTCGGCGCCCCACGTATCGTAGAGGTCGTCCAAGGAGTCGATGTACTGCAGCAGCACCCGGAAGCCGTTCTCGTCCTTGGTCAGGCGGTAGATCCGGTCATCCGTCGCGATCATCGTCGAGTCGATCATTCCCCAGCCCTGCCTGCCGGTGGATCGGTCGAGGTTGACCCAGGTCGTCGGCTCGGAGAAGGTCACGAAGTCCGTCGTGGTCGCCATGCGGATGCGATTGTAGGAGATCTGCGACGTGTTGCGGTTCGCGATGTCGTCGCTCGGGTAGAGGTTCGACGCCCAGAACACGATGTACTGCCCCGTGCTCTCGTCGTAGAAGGCCTCGGGCGCCCACACGTTGCCCGCGTGGTCGTCCTCGACCTTCACGAACCGGGGCTCCGACCAGTTCACGAGATCATCGGACTCGTAGACGATCAGATTGCGCGATCCCTTCGACTGCCGGTACGACCAGGACTGACCATCCTGGTAGGTCTTCAGGTCGGTCGCCAGCAGGAAGAAGCCGTCACCGTCGCCGGAACGGATGAGTGAAGGGTCGCGCAGGCCGGTCTCGCCACGCGGCGGATTCACGGTCTGCAAGATCGGCTGCGAGACCGAGGTGCCCTCGTGGTAGTTCAGCTCGTACCAGTCCAGCGGGTCGTTGCCCTTCGACGCGCTGATCCAGATCTGCTCGCCGTTCCTGCCGCCGTCGTCGCCGCCATGGAACGACGCGAACACATAGCGCTCGTACTCGTTCTCTTCCGACGCCTTCTCCGCGTCGGCCGGCTCGGCGATCGCATGAACCGGATCCGTCTGGAGCTCGCTCTTCGGCTGTGCGACGGCCGGTGATGCTGCCAGCATCCCGACGCACACCAGACCCGCGGTTGCGAGCGAGAGGAGACGGGCCGGCAGTCGACCCTTGACTTTTCGGCTTGCGTTCGGCGCGGGAGAAGGGAGGTCA
Organism: Microbacterium sp. CPCC 204701; assembly: GCF_004010105.1. GTDB lineage: Bacteria > Actinomycetota > Actinomycetes > Actinomycetales > Microbacteriaceae > Microbacterium. The sequence continues at coordinate 15,374 of NZ_RRYE01000005.1, read as the reverse complement.
GACATCGGATGCCTCTTTCCGGGCTTGTGAATGAGCATTGCGTTTCCACCAGGGGGAGCGCTCGAACGACAAGCTCGCGCCTACGACGCAGGAGCCGACCTCGCCATCGAGGCTCGCGCGAACCGCGGGGTCGCGGATTCGAGGCCAGCGTACGCGTTAGCGCTCACACTTGGAAGGGCGATCACGCAGGGAACGACGAAACCCCCGCACGAGGCGGGGGTTCAGCATGTGGCCGCGGGGTGTTCCCGACTGCCTGTGGGCGATACCAGACTCGAACTGATGACCTCTTCCGTGTGAAGGAAGCGCGCTACCAACTGCGCCAATCGCCCGTTCCCGTGAGGGGGACGAGTAACGATCCTACCGGATGCGGGGGCGCGGCTCGAACCACGACATGTGACACGCGCGATGCGCGTTCGGTTTTGCATGGGGGCGAGGATCGGCTAAAGTCTTTCAAGTGCCCGGGATGCGAATCCGGGGAACGAAATGCGGATGTAGCGCAGTTGGTAGCGCATCACCTTGCCAAGGTGAGGGTCGCGAGTTCGAGTCTCGTCATCCGCTCGAGTGCAGGGATCCCCTTCGGGGGATCGCGGCACGTGGGGTCAAACCACACGCGGTGGCGTGGCCGAGCGGCTAGGCACCGGCCTGCAAAGCCGTTTACACGGGTTCGAATCCCGTCGCCACCTCCACTCCCGGTCCCGACCGGAGCTCGACTCGGGCGATTGGCGCAGCGGTAGCGCGCTTCCCTGACACGGAAGAGGTCACTGGTTCGATCCCAGTATCGCCCACCAACACCAGCGGAAACCCCCGGAGTACCGGGGGTTTTGTCGTTCACCGAACATGACGGGACGGATAGACGTCCCGGATGTGGTCCCGAAAGAAACGCCCGGCGCTGTCGGCCTCGCGAAGTGCGCGGTAGACCCCCCTCGGCACAGCGAAGTACTGGTACACCTTCCCGGAGGTGAACTCCAGTTCGAGCAGTGCCGTGTCGGGGTCGTAGCCCGCCGATGCGATCGCGCTCGAATCCACGTACGTGCGCCTCATCGCTCCGAGGTTACGCTCGCCGACCCTCGTGACGGTATGCCGGCGCGTTTCGGCAGGAGATCTCAGCGATTCAGCTCGGCCAGCATGCGCGGAAACACGTCCAGATGCGCCCGTGCGCCGAGGAACACGTCGGCGTGCCCGTATCCGTCGAGCACGTGCAGCGAATGGCGTCCCGGCTGATGCCCGTCGAGGAACGTGTGTGTCGCGCGCTGGCTGTCGGGCAGGAACACCCTGTTGTGCGTGCCGGCGAACAGCGCGAACCGGGCCTCGGAACGGGGCGCCGCCGCGGCGAAGTGTTTCGGCAGCCCATGGCGCGCTCGCACCGATACGAACTGGCCCGCGCGATCGGAGGCGGCGAGCTGCGCGTAGAAGCTCATCGGAACGCGACCGAACTCGGTCGAGGCCCACTCGTGGGTCTCGGCGTCGATGTTGGCGTGTCGCCACAGGGCGGGATGCCCGGACCCCAGCGCGAAGCTCGCCATGTTGCAGCTCGGGTTGCCGCACTCGGGGTGCCACAGGCGCACGACATTCCGCGTGAGGCGGGGCACGAGTCGCTCAGGGCCGTCCCGCCACGGGATGTCGACGTACGCGTTCCCGCGCTGCAGCAGCGGGCGCAGTGCGTGGAGCTTCACCCGGGAGAACGGTCGAATCGACGGATGCAGCGACACCGCGTTGGAGATGATCACGTCGATCTCGGGCACGAGCCCGGCGACGGCCGCCATGCTCAGGCTCGTCGAGCCCTGGCAGTGCGCGATCGCCCTGAGCGTGCGGGCGCCGGTGCGTTCGAGGACGTACCGCATCGCAGCCGGATGATCGTGCAGCGCGACATCGTCGAGGGTCCACGGCAGCGGGTCGAGGTCGATCGAACCGCGCCAGTTCAGCATCCAGACGTCCCAGCCGTCGGCCAGCAGGGCATCGACGATGCCGTGCCGTGTCGGCGGGCGGAACGATTCGGCGCGCATGGCGACCCCGTGCACGAGCAGCACCGGCCCCTTGCTCGCGTCGATGTCTCCGAGCACGCGGATGAGCGTGATCGGCGTGCCGTCACCGGCCGTCAGGAAGTGGACCTCGTCCCGCACGCGCGACCGCACGGCCGTCATGACGGATCCTTCGAAGGGGCGGCGGATGCCGCGGGCCGGGGCCGCAGGTAGGCGTCCTTCATCGACATCGCGAAGAAGGCGCCGAACTTCGCGATCGACGCGAGCGGACCGCTTCCCGAACCACGGAACGTGGTGAGCTGACGCGCGAAGTCCAGGGGCAGGATCCGCAGCACACCTGCGCCGAACACGCCGGCCGCGGCATCCTGCTCCCCTGCGGGACCCGGTGGAACGTGACCCCGCATCAGCGTGATGTACAGGGTCGACGTGTCGGTCCACATGTCGAGACCCTTGTCGTCGCGCACGGTCTTGAACCCGTACATCGTCACGGGCTGGCCCGACAGATCGCTGAACCAGAGGCGGTACCGCATCTCGCGGTGCGCGCCGGAGGCGACGAACAGGTTCGCCCATCCGCGCTGGACCGGCAGCCGCCCGCCCAGCACATCGCAGTCGACGTACCCCTCCGCCACGGCGGTGTGGTCGTCGCCCGCGACGAAGCGATCCACGTCGGGCGCAGTGATCGTGAGCTGGAACATGAATCGCTGGGTCAGCTGGCGGCCGATCTCCCAGCCGGTCAGCGGGTCCGTCTCGTCGAGTGCGAGGTAGCCCTTCATCTGCTCGGTGAACTCCATCCCGCGCCCGGGCACCGGATCGACCGGCGCGGTGGACGCCGCGGGGTCCATGCGCGCAGCGGGGCGGCGACCCCGCCCCACTGCCGGCTTGGGCTTGTCGAGGACGTGCTCGGCGACCCTGTCGGCCATGGCCGCGATCGTCAGTGAGGGATTGGGCCCCACCGGACCGGGCACCGCGGCGCCGTCCACGACGAACAGTCCCGGGTGCCCGAACGACTCGCCCCAGCTGTCGACGACGCCGTCGTGCGGCGCGCGACCCATGGGGGAGCCGCCGAGGGGGTGGACCGTGACGACGCGTTTCGTCCACCACAGCGGGTTGTCGCGGAATCGTCCGCCCAGGGACTCCGTGATCTGCTGCATGGTGGTGCGCATCGCGTCGAAGTACGCCTTGCTGGTCGCGGTCGTCCATTCGACGTCGAGCTCGCCGTCGGTCAGCCGGATGCGTCCGTCGGGTGTATCCCTCCCCATGCCGAGCAGGGGGAGCGAGCTGGACGTGAGCCTGCCCTGACCGACCAGCCTGGCGACCTCACCCGAGATCGTCGACTCGTTGCGGTTGGCCAGGCGGTGCGCGACGATCTGCGACACGACGTTCGCCGCCCGTCGCATCGAGGATGTGATCTGCGCGGTCTCGACCAGCCAGTTGGTGAACTCCGGGAAGCCGGCCTCCTGGACGTAGTATCCACGGCCCTGACCCTCTCCGTCGAGCCCGTCGGGCTGGCGGATCGCGGTCGTGATGACGGGTCCGTATGCCGGGTCGAGGATCCGCGTGTGGCCCGACTGCGTCGTGGACTCAGCACCCAGGCAGAAGGTGATCAGGTCGCCGTTCCCGCTGAACCGTGTGCCCAGCGCCCGGCCGATCGCTGGCAGCGCGACGCGGTTGCGCAGCAGCAGGGACGTGGTGCCGAACGTCCCCGCCCCGAGGAACAGCTGTCCGCAGCGGATGACCTCGCGCGTGCGCTCGTATCGTCCGTCGGCGAGGAGTTCGCCGTACCGCACGTAGCGCACTTCGTATCCGCCGCCGTCGAGGGGAGTGATGCCGTCGACGTCGCACAGCGTGCGCAGATCGGCTCCATGCCGTGCTGCGGCCGACAGGTAGTTGTGATCGAGCGTGTTCTTCGCGCCCTCGTTGCAGCCGATGTCGCATTCGCCGCACAGCCGGCAGGTCAGGCGCGTGACGCCGTGGATGTTCCCGTACTCGGGCGTGTCGACGATCTGCTTCTGCATCGCCTCGGCCCCGGGCCGCGCCGAGAACGACACGGCCAGCGGCGGTGAGAACGCCTGCAGCCCCAGGGTGACAGCGACCTCCCGCAGCGCCTTGGCCTTCGGCAGGTCGGGGTAGGGGTTGGGCACCGGCGTCATCATGGCCTCGACGGCGTCGTAGTGTCGATCGAGTTCGTGACGGCCGATCGGCCAGTGCTCGTAGCCGCCCCCCGGAAGGGGCGAGTCGTGGACGAACCATTTCTCGTCCTTGCGCAGGAGCACGTTCGCGTAGATGAGCGACCCGCCGCCGAGTCCCGCCGACACGATCGCCTCGAGCTTGCGGAACGATCGGATGTCGAACAGTCCGAGCAGCTCGTCCTTCGGTTCCCAGAAGGCTCTGCTCATCTCGTACGGATTGCGCGCGAAGCTCCCCGGCGGATAGGCGCGCCCGCGTTCGAGCACCACCACCGACCGGCCTGCCTCGGCCAGGCGGTACGCCGCCACCGACGCACCGAATCCAGATCCGACGACGACCGCGTCCACGTATTCGACGGCGGCCATCTCAGCGCACCCCGCTTCGATGAACAGCATCCGGCAGGCGCGGGTGAACGTGAGGCAAGGGAATCATCGGCTCGCTCTCTCGGGGATCGATGACAGGATCAGGACAGGCGACACATCTCAAGGAGAAGGGGCCGGCGCCGCAGATACATGCCGCACCGGCGATGATCCGGTCGCACGTGGGACACAACCTAGTGACCTCGCACGGCGGCCCGCAATGGACGCGTGCTGAACGCGCCGGAACACCGATGTACGAACCATGGCCGGTCGATGCTCTGTTCACTATGATTCGGGCAGATCCATTGACCTGCCCTCCTGCGAATCCCGCTCGGCTGTGAGGAGAACCTAGGTGTTGCGACGCTTCTATGCACGGATCAACCGAAGTCGACCCTGGCATCGGCTGCCGTTCCTCCTCGGGCTGTTCAATCTGATCGCGCTGCGGGACGAGCTGCGCGAGCAGAACCTTCACGACACGCGCACTCCCGAGGATCCCGGCCGCAGTCCGGCCGTGGCGACGGATGACGCCACCGATGAACAGCGGCGATTCCGGACTCCCGACGGCTCGTACAACGACCTCTCCGATCCCGACATGGGCCGCGCGGGCACTCGCTTCGCCCGCAACATCCCGCTCGCGCACGCGTGGCCGGCCGAGGGCGACGAGCTGATGACGCCGAATCCGCGCGAGATCAGCCGGAGGCTGATGCGGCGTGACGCCTTCACGCCGGCGACGTCGCTCAACCTCCTCGCCGCGGCGTGGATCCAGTTCCAGACGCATGACTGGTTCGCACACGCTCGGGAGCCCGCCGATGTGATCGAGATCGATGTCGCCGAGGACGACGATTGGTTCGAGTCGCCGATGCGGGTGCCGAAGACCAAGGCCGACGACACGCGCACCGACGCCGACCGCGATCTCCCGCCGACCTACATCAACAGCCAGTCCCACTGGTGGGATGCATCGGCGATCTACGGCAGCACCGCCCAGCGCCGCGACGAGGTGCGCAGCCACGTCGATGGAAAGCTGGTCCTCAAGGACGGACACCTTCCGCTGGACCCAGAGACCGGCGTCGCCCTGACCGGGTTCAGCGAGAACTGGTGGGTCGGGCTGGGCCTGCTGCACACCCTGTTCACGCTCGAGCACAACGCGGTGTGCGACCGGCTGAAGAACACCTACCCCGGCATGACCGACGATGAGCTGTTCGGCACCGCGCAGCTGGTGATCTCGGCGCTCATCGCGAAGATTCACACCGTGGAGTGGACACCCGCGATCATCTCGCACCCGGTGCTCAAGGTCGCCATGCGGGCGAACTGGTGGGGCCTGGCCGAAGAGAAGCTCCACCGCCTCTTCGGACGGATCAGCAAGAGCGAGGTGATCAGCGGCATCCCGGGTTCCGCCTTCGACCACCACGGGAGCCCGTACCAGCTCACCGAGGAGTTCGCGGCGGTCTACCGCCTGCACCCGCTCCTTCCCGACACGCTCGAGGTGCACTCCGTCGACGACGGCTCGCTCATCGACAGCATGGAGTTCCAGGAGATCATCCTCCTCGACGCGCACCGCGTGCTGACTTCGGGCACGCGGGTGGCGGATCTCTGGTATTCGTTCGGAGTGCAGCATCCGGGTGCCGTGCAGCTGCACAACTTCCCGCGCTGGATGCAGGACCTCACGCTTCCCGACGGTCTGCGGCTCGACCTGGCGGCGCTCGACATCATGCGGGACCGCGAACGCGGAGTGCCCCGCTACAACGAGTTCCGCCGGCTGCTGCACCTGCGTCCGGCCGCGACATTCGATGAGCTCACCGACAACCCGGTGTGGGCGCGCGAGCTCGAGGAGATGTACGGCGACGTGGAGCAGGTGGACCTGCAGGTGGGCATGCATGCCGAGACCCCGCCGCGCGGCTTCGGCTTCAGCGACACCGCTTTCCGGGTCTTCATCCTCATGGCCAGCAGGCGCCTGAAAAGCGACCGGTTCCTCACGGACTGCTACACCGAGGAGTACTACACGAAGACCGGCATGCAGTGGATCGCCGACAACGACATGTCGAGCATCCTGCTGCGGCATTACCCCCAGCTCGCTCCGGCGCTGGCCGGGGTCGACAACGCGTTCGCGCCCTGGACAATGCGCAGGGTCGGCGGCACTGCGCCGCGACAGACTGCGCCGGCAACCGCCGCCGCCGATACCGCACCGGCCACGAGCTGAGGAGAATCCGATGACGATCACCGAGGCGGACCGCGCAGAGCGCGTCGCCGTCATCCAGACTTACTGGGACGCCCTGATGGCGGCAGACATGGCGACGTTCCGCTCGCTGCTCGCGCCCGACGCCGTCATCCACTACCCCGGCCGGCACTACCTGTCGGGCGACTACACCACCAACGACGAGATCGTGGGGCTCTACACGAAGCTGACGGGATTCATCCTCGACGGCGTCTTCGTCGGCAAGGTGCTCGACATCATGCTGGGCGACGTGCACACCGCGGTCGTGATCGAGTACGACCTCCGGATGCCGTCCAAGACGCAGCACGGACGCGCCATCGGCCTTTTCATCCTCGAGAACGGCAAGATCAAGGAGTACTGGCTGCACGAGTGGGACCAGCACATGATCAACTGGGTGTTCCGGTCCTCCCGCTGGTTCGGCTGGCTCATGCCGCTCTTTCGTAGGAAGGACGCGAGATGACGGTGGCCGATGCGCGACGTCCCCTGCCTCCGGGCAGGTTCGGGGCACCGTGGCTGGGCGAGACGCTCTCCCTGGTGCGCAGCAACCACGGGTTCTACAAGGACCGGCTGGACAGGTACGGTCCCATCTTCAAGACGCGGCTGTTCGGCAGCGACTTCGTCGTGTTCTCGGGGCACGAGGCGTTCCACGCCTTCGCGACCGACCCTCGCATCGAACGCGGCGATGCCGACCCGATCACCGCCGAGAAGATGTTCCGCGGATCGCTGGCGCTGATCGACGGCGACGAGCACCACCTGCGCAAGGCGCTGATGCTGCGAGGCGTGGGTTTCCGCTCGGCGATCGAGGCGTACGTGCCGCGGATGCAGCGGCTGATCGACGTCGTCGTCTCGGGGTGGATGACCGCCGCCCGGCCCGTCACGATCCAGCCGGACCTGCAGCGGCTGGCCGCGAGGATGACCGGCGCCCTGTACACGGGCGACGAGAGCGAGGAGGCGGCCGCCGAGATCGATGCCGCCTCCGGCGACGCACGCGACGCGTTCATGACCCTTCCGGTGCCGCTTCCGTGGACGAAGTTCGGCCGCGCGATCAAGGGGCGCGACCGGCTCGCTCGAGCCGTGGACGACGCCGTCGCCCGTCACCAGGAGCGCGAGTTCGACGACATCACGTCGAGGCTGCTGACCGCCGCGCAGGAGGCCGAGGTGCCGCTCGAGGCCGTCAAGGGCGATCTGCGCCACTTGATCTTCGCCAGCCAGGGCGGCTACTTCGTGCCCTTCGTCCTGGTCACGATGGCGCTGGCGCAGCACCCCGACATCCGCGAACGTGCTCGCGAGGAGGTCATGCGCGTCGCGCCGGAGGGAGAGGTGACGCTCGACCAGCTGCGGCGCATGGAGTACCTCGAACAGGTCTCCAAGGAACTGCGCCGCTACTTCGCCATGAACTCCGCGACGTTCTTCGGGCGCGTGAAGGAGCCGATGGAGGTCAGCGGCTACCGCATCCCCGCCGGCTGGGGAGCGATCGGCGGCATCCACATCAACATGCGCAATCCCGACGTCTTCCCCGACCCCGACCGGTTCGACCCGTCTCGCTTCGAGCCGGCACGCGAGTCCGCATTGCCACCCGGAAGCTACGTGCCGCACGGCGGCGGTCACGCGACGCATCATCGATGCCCGGGCGAGAACATCGTCACGGTCGCGGTCCAGCTCTACCTGACGCTGCTGCTGCGGCAGGCGACGTGGACGCTGCCCGACCAGGACCTCACGCTGACCAACGAGCTGTTCCCGCTGCCGGCGAGCGGGCTGACCGTGGATTTCCGCGTACACGTTCCGGCACTGCCCGCGATGGGGGAGCGGACGCCGTGACCGAGAAGCAGCCCCGCGGGCTCGCGAAGCTCGTCGTCCTGTCCCGTCTGATGGTGTGGGGACGGGTGCTCCCGCCGACTCGCACGCCGGCGGAGGTCGGGCTGACGTTCGAGGACGTGGCGTTCCCATCGACGGACGGCCTCCGGCTGCGCGGATGGTTCGTGCCAGCTGCAGCCGCGCGTCGGCCGACGATCGTGTTCGTGCACGGATGGCTGTGGAACCGCACCGGGAACGTGGCCGGGCAGGTGCCGTTCCACGATGTCGACGTCGACTTCCTGCCCATCACCAAGACCTTGCACGACGCCGGTTATCACGTGCTGCTGTTCGACCTCGCCGGGCACGGCGAGAGCCAGCCGCGGCCGCCGCTCACGTACGGGCCGCACGAGGCGCGCGACTTCGCCGGCGCGGTGGCATACCTGCGCACGCGCGAGGACGTCGACCCGGGTCGCATCGGGGTGATCGGCACCTCGGCCGGCGGAAACACCGCGATGTACGGCATCCCGCAGTGTCAGCCGATCCGAGCGCTGCTCGCGGTGCAGCCGACGCGAGTGCCGAGATTCAACCGGCGGTTCGCCCGAACCGAGATGGGTCCGCTCGGGCCGCTCGCTGCGCGCAGCGTCGACCTGCTGTATCTCGCCATGCGCGCGCCGCTGCCGAGCCGGCACGACCCGGGCGTGGCGGCGCCGCTGCTGGGCGAGACCGTCGTGCAGTACGTCCAGGGAACCGGCGACCCGTGGGGCGAGATGTCGATCGTCGAGGAGTTCTCGCGGCGCACGCCTCGTTCGCTGGGCGTCCTCACGCATCCGTCGACGGGCCGCTACGAGGGCTACCGCTACATCAACGAGCGCTCCGACGACGTCGTGGCGTTCTTCGACCAGCACGTGTGACAGGCGAGGGGCCCGGCGCACCGCAGCGCGCCGGGCCCCTCGCGCGCGCGTCAGCGGTGCCAGAGCCCGTCGTGCGCGGCCTGGCGGGTGTACTGCGCCGGGTCGAAGTACCGGTCGTAGTACTCCATCTCGAGGTGCGAGAACTGCAGCCACATCCCGGGCGTGTAGAACGCGTCGACGTGGGCCGGGAACCGGCCGTACGTGTCCCAGATGTAGTTGCAGATCTCCTTCGTGTACGCGACCTCGTCGGGTCCGAACCTCGTCCCCTTCTGGACGAACGTGCGGGCGTCTTCCCGGTTGCGGTAGGGACGGGCGAACACGTCGTCGTTTCCGTACGCCGGGCCGCTGGCGCTGTATTTGGACTCGATGACCCGGTCGACGGCCTCGTCCATCGACGACACGTAGGGCGGCGTCAGTCCTTCGAGGATGCCGTCGATGCCGACGGGGTTCGCCTGCGAGGCGGGGACGGGCGGCCACTTCCGGTGCTTCTTGGGCTCCTCGAGGCGGAAGCCGAGCCCGTGCCAGCCCTTCGCCTCGTCCTGCTGCCAGATGTACGGCGGGAACACGGACCCGTGGATCCATCCGCCGAGGCCCATCGCCTGGCCGAGCAGCATGAGGTTCTGGAAGTAGAAGAACGCCTCGTAGTCGGTGCGCATCGCCCCGGCGAATCCGAGCGGCGCCTGGCTGTCCTTGCTGACGTAGCCGCTGCGCACCCGCGACAGTCCGCCGATCGGGTGGTAGGGGATCTTGGGGGTGATGCCGAGCCCGCCGCCGATCTTGGCCATCCACTCGACGAATCCGCTCGGATGGAAGCCGCGCCAGTCGTCGAGGAACAGCGGCCGCATGCCGCCCGGCTCGGTCAGCAGGATGAGGATCGCGTTGATGTACTGCCACGTGCAGTCGACGACCGGGAAGAAGACGGTCGTCCCCGGCGCGTTCGACGCCTGGTTGTTCCAGCCGAGGTAGTACGGCCACTCGCGGGGGAAGCTGAGCCGACGGTCGGACACCCGGATGAGGCACTCGTCCGCCGCGGCGATCCAGTCCGCGTCCGACCAGTCGCCCCACTTCGGCGGCAGCTCCTTGAGGAGTTCGAGCGCACGCCTGCCGCGCGGGGCGCGCAGCAGGAAGATCCCGTCGTCGTTGATCATGAAGAAGTGCGTGGCCTGGGCGTTGTCGGCGCTGCTGCCGGTGCGCGCCATGATGTTCAGGAACGGCGTGCCGAGCTCGTTCACGCCGTTGTTCTCCACGAGCGGTCCGTCGTGCGTCGTGACGCCGGTGATGCCGGTGATGCACGTGATGAGGATCGCCTCTTCCAGCTTGCTCAGCGGGGCCGGCGCGTTGTGGCTCTCGTGACTGAGTGGGCCTGCGTTGACGGAGAAGCCGCGGGGGATCCGCCGCGTCCGCCGCTCGGTCAGCGCCGACAGGAACGGGTACTGCGCCAGATCGGCGAGTGCCGGGTGGGGGTGCGCGGATGCCGCCGCTGCAGCGTCGGCCTGGTCGATCGTGCTCATCGCGGGTCCTCGTTCCGGTCAGTTGTGCGTGTCGAGCTGGGCGGTGATCACCGGGTAGACGTCGCGCGCGGCATCCTGCCCGATGAAGAGATCCATGTGGGCGTAGCCGGGGATCACGTGCCGGCTGTAGTACTCGGCGCCGTTGCGCTCACTCAGCTCCCGGTAGGTGATGGCGCTGCCCTCCGGCACGAAGAGGCGGTTGTCCTGCCCGTGGAGGAACGCGATCGGCACGCGCAGTCCCGACACGTCGTCGAGGTAGTCGTGCTCGCCGTCCATGCTGATGGCGTGGTCGGCGCGGAGGATCTTCGTGATGTGCCGCAGCGTCGTCATGTTCGCCACGCCGAACGCCTCCCCGAGGTGGTCGTGAGTCGCCTCGTTGATCCGGTCGTGGTCGTAGACCTCGCCGTACATGAACATCACGCGGCGGCAGAACGGGCGGTCGCAGGGCTCGTCGCCCGACGGGTAGATCGCGAGCGCCTTGTCGTAGAGGGTCTCGAGCCATGACGGATCGTCGTCGAACTCGGTGGTGAGCGTGTCGATCCCGAGCGCCTGGATGAGATCGCCCGCGTAGATGCCCGCGCGCAGCTCATTGAGCGTCCCGGCGCGCGGATGCAGCGTCACCTGGGATGCCACGGCCGACCGCACGCCGTGAAGGCCGAGACCCATCGCCATGAGCATGGTGAGCGACCCCACGCAATGCGCCATGATCTGCACCGAGTCGGCGCCGCTGATGCCGCGCACCGTCGCGACCGCGGCCGGGTAGTCGTAGCGCGCGATGTCGTCGAGCGTGAACTGCGTGCCGCCCGACGGGAGCGCAGGACTCGCACGGTAGTCGAGGACCCACACGTCGTAGCCGTGCTCGTAGAGGTACTCGGGAAAGTTCGTGTCGGTCGTGTCGATCGTGTACGCGAGCGCCGACGTTCCGAAGCCGGGGGAGAGGATCACGGGACCCTTGGCACCGCCCTCGAACCGGGTGAGCCGCAGTCTCACGCCATCCTCGGTGCTGAACTCATGGATCGTCGGTTCGCCGCACCGGAGCGGCCGGCGCGTCCGGCTGGGCGCATCCGCCGTCGTGGTCTCGCCGTCGCTCATGTCGACCCCTTGCCATCTCGAAACGAATGCGGATGCCGCACGGAGTGCGTCGCGACAGGCAGGCTCTCGAACCAGGGGGCGACGACGGGGTCAGCATATTGCCCGGAGTGCATTCGCGTCACGCAGTTCTGGAGCGCGCGACGGACGGCGTGATACGTCCGGGACGATAGCCTGGATGCCGTGTCTGACGCCGTGTCCTACCCCGCCGATGGGTTCGCCCTCTTCCCCGATCGCTCCGTCGTCGCCCTCCGCGTCAACGGCGAGCTGAAAGACCTCGCCACGACGGTGACCGAGACGGATGCCGTGGATCCGGTGACCATCGACAGCCCGGACGGGCTCGACATCCTCCGCCACTCTGCGGCGCACGTGCTGGCGCAGGCGGTGCAGCGCATCAACCCGCAGGCGAACCTCGGCATCGGCCCGCCGGTCACCGACGGCTTCTACTACGACTTCGGCGTGGAGCATCCCTTCACGCCCGAAGACCTGAAGGCCATCGAGAAGGAGATGCAGCGCATCGTCCGCGAGGGCCAGCGGTTCGTCCGCCGTGTCGTGACCGACGACGAGGCACGCGCTGAGCTCGCCGCCGAGCCGTTCAAACTCGAGCTCGTCGGACTCAAAGGCGGTGCCGGCACGACCGAGGGCGCTTCCGTGGAGGTCGGCGCCGGCGAGCTCACCATCTACGACAACGTGGACCGCGACGGTGAGACGGTCTGGAAGGACCTCTGCCGCGGACCGCACCTGCCCAGCACCCGCATGATCGGCAACGGGTGGGCGCTGCAGCGCATCGCCGGGGCGTACTGGCGAGGGAGTGAGAAGAACCCGCAGCTTCAGCGCATCTACGGCACCGCGTGGCCGACCAAGGATGAACTTCGCGCCTATCAGACGCGCCTCGAGGAAGCGGCCAAGCGCGACCACCGCAAGCTCGGCAAGGAGCTCGACCTGTTCTCGTTCCCCGACGAGATCGGCTCGGGGCTGTCCGTGTGGCATCCGCGCGGCGGAGTCGTCCGTGGCGAGATGGAGCTGCACGCCCGCCGCCGCCACGTCGAGGGCGGCTACACCTACGTGTACACGCCGCACATCTCGAAGGAGGATCTGTTCCTCACCTCGAACCACCTCGTCACCTACAAGGAGGGCATGTTCCCGCCCATCGTGATGGACGAGGAGCGCGACGATCGCGGCGAGATCGTCAAGCACGGCCAGGACTACTACCTGAAGCCGATGAACTGCCCGATGCACATCCTCATCTACAAGGAGCGGGCACGCAGCTACCGCGATCTGCCGATGCGGCTGGCAGAGAACGGCACCGTGTACCGCAACGAGCTGTCGGGCGCGCTCCACGGCCTCACCCGCGTGCGGGGCTTCACCCAGGACGACTCGCACCTCTTCGTCACTCCCGAGCAGCTCGAGGAGGAGACTACCCGCGTCCTCGAGTTCGTGATCTCGATGCTGCGCGATTTCGGCCTCGACGAGTTCGAGCTCGAGCTGTCGATGCGCGACGACGAGAAGGACAAGTGGATAGGCTCCGACGAGTTCTGGGACTACTCCACCGACGCGCTGCGCAACGTCGCCCTGGCGAGCGGTCTGAAGCTCACCGAGGTCCCGGGCGAGGCGGCCTTCTACGGGCCCAAGATCGACCTCAAGACCCGCGACGCGATCGGACGCGTGTGGCAGCTGTCGACCGTGCAGGTCGACCCCAACCTGCCCGAGCGCTTCGAGCTCGAGTACACCGACCGCGACGGCCAGAAGAAGCGGCCGATCATGATCCACCGCGCCCTCTTCGGCTCGATCGAGCGCTTCTTCGCGATTCTGCTCGAGCACTACGCGGGGGCGTTCCCGGTGTGGCTCTCGCCGGTCCAGGTGGTCGGCATCCCGGTCGCCGAGGAGTACGCCGACTATCTGGGCGACGTCGTCCGGCAGCTGCAGGACGAGGGTGTGAGGGCCGAGCTCGACCGCTCCGACGACCGCATGCAGAAGAAGATCCGCACCCACACCACGCAGAAGGTGCCGCTCCTGCTCATCGCGGGTGAGCAGGACCGCTCCGCCGGCACGGTCTCGTTCCGGTTCCGCGACGGCTCGCAGGAGAACGGCGTGCCGATCGCCGACGCCGTCCGCCGCGTGCGCGACGCCATCGCCTCGCACGCGCTGGTCGACACGGCGGAGGACTTCGCGTGAGATCCCTTCGACAGGCTCAGGAACCGCCTGCGCTCAGGGGCAGGCCGGTGTCTGACTCCGCCGATCCGGCGCGCGTCGACGCCGCGACGCTCGCCGGGGTGCCCGACGGGTTCCAGCGCCTGTGGACGCCTCACCGCATGGCCTACATCCAGGCCGGTCCCGAGGTGCTCCGTGAGGAGTGCCCGTTCTGCGAGGCGCCACGCAAGTCCGACGAGGACGGGCTCATCGTGTTCCGGGGCGTCACCGCGTACACGCTGCTGAACCTCTTCCCGTACAACTCCGGCCACATGCTGGTGTGCCCCTACCGGCACATCGCCACGTACGACCAGGCCACCGATGAAGAGGTCGCCGAGATCGGCGCGCTCACCCAGCGCGGCATGCAGGTGCTGCGGACGGTGTCACGCTGCGATGGCTTCAACATCGGCATGAACCAGGGCCACGTCGCCGGTGCGGGGGTCGACGAGCACCTGCACCAGCACATCGTGCCGCGGTGGGCGTCCGACGCGAACTTCTTCCCGATCATCGCGAGGACCAAGGCGCTGCCGCAGCTGCTCGGCGACGTGCGCCGTGCGATCGCCGACGCCTGGGAGGAATGACCCTGGGGGCAACGGATGCCGTGGCCGCTGCTGCACCCCACGCGCCCGGAGGGGCACCGTTCCCTCACGGCGTCAGCGGACCTGCGTGACCTCGAACTGCATGCGCGGGTTCGCATAGGCCTCCTGCGACTCGACCAGCTGCAGCTCGCGCTCACCCGACGCGTGCGTGCGCGCGAGCAGGTCGAACACGCTCGACGTGGTGCGCGCGAGGGCGTCGGCGGCGTCGCCGGTGCGACGGTAGTGCGCGGTGAACAGCGCCGCCGTCACATCGCCCGAGCCGTTCGCCTTCATCGGGATGTGGGGCGTCTGCACGATCCACGCACCCTCGTCGGTGACGGCGAGCATCTCGATCGTGCCCTCGGCGCGATCAGGGCGCTCGACGCTGGTGACCAGGACCGTGCGCGGCCCCATGGCGCGGGCGAGATCGGCCGAGACGAGGGTCGACTCGAGGTCGGCCGGCTCGGTCTCGGTGAGGAAGCCGAGCTCGAACTGGTTCGGGGTGATGATGTCGGCCGCCGGCACGACGCGGTCCCGCAGCAGCACCGGGATCGCCGGGGCGAC